>CAZUVM010000172.1:0-42796 GCA_964623885.1 uncultured Verrucomicrobiota bacterium | reverse complement strand
CTTAATCCGGAGCGATGCAGTTGTCTTCGGGGAGCGCGCCCGCCTCGGGCGCTGCCAACCGGCGCCCTCGCCGGTTGTCTCGTATCGGCCCAAGCTCACTAAATAGTGAGTAGAAATGCCGAAGCGGGAATGCGGTTGGCGAGGGCGCCAACCGCTGCGCCCGAGGCGGGCGCGGTCCCTTCTATTGAATCGTTTCGGCTTAATAAAACCTCTAATCATGTTGCGTCGCCAATCGCACGCGGACCATAATCCATCCCCATGAAAGCCCGGTTGCGCAGTTTATGCCTTCTTGTTGTTATTAGCGGTGCGGGCGCAGTTGTTGCTGCGGCAGAATTTCCAGCACCGGCAGTGCCGGGATTTTTACCAAAGCCGGGGCCGACGAACGATGCGCCTTACGTTCCGCAGCCGATTGTGCCGGGAGGCATTGTTATACCGCTTTATCCGCCCGGTTCATCGCATCTGAACAAGGAGCGAATCGGTGAAGCCGAGCAATACAATATGAGCCGCTCCGTCCCGGGCCGGATCAACAGCATTGTGAACATCCACAATCCCTCGATCGAAGTGCACCTGGCGGAGGGTGGTTTCAATACGGGCACTGCCATTATCCTGGCGGCCGGCGGTGGGCATAATACTCTGAATGTCGGCTCGGAAAGCGCCGACTTCGTTCCCTTTTTCTATAATTTCGGCGTGAGCACCGTGATCCTGCGCTACCGGTTGCGGCGCGACGGCTATAACGTGCAGGCTGACGCGGTGAACGATGCGCTGCAAGCCATCCGGCTTGTGCGAGCGCATGCGAAGGAATGGAACGTCGATAACATCGGCATTATGGGTTTCTCAGCCGGCGGCGAATTGGCTTCGCCCGCGGCATTGTTTTTTGATGACTTCGAAAAGAAAAACAGCGACCCAACCGATCCGCTGACCGGTGTCTCCGCGAGGCCGGATTTCGTGGCGCTGATTTATCCCGGGCCCACGCCCTTCGCGCGCGGGGCCAATCCACCGATTCCTCGCAATGCCCCGCCCTCTTTTATTACCTGCGCGGGCTCAGGCGACCGCGTGCACGCGCTCTGGGCGGACGAATATTTTGCGGCGATGCTCAAGGCGGATATTCCCAACATCGAAATGCACATCTATGCGAACGGCAGTCACCCGGGCCAAACGCTGTCTGACGGCACGCGCATGGCGGCAGGGCCGGCGAATCGCAAAATTCCTCTCGGCACCTGGCAGGATAGATTCATTGATTGGCTCCGCGACCTTGGCTTTCTACAAAAGCCCGGCGCGACCACCAAAGCCGCCCGCGACACGGAAGCCTTTGTGGGAAAAGCTTCGGAACACCAACCCGGAAACTGATCTCCACACGAGCAGATTCTCTTCACCTTCCTGACACATTGCTCTGCGCCGCCTCAGGATTATCCAGCCCGCGATCGTAAATGATGCGTTTCCGAAGAGCCGATGCCCCGTGCCCGACCCAGACTTGGAGGACCGGCGAAGTTGGCCAAAAACGTGTCTGAGTTTTCGGCCGGTGCCAGCTCAAGGCGAACGCACGCGATAAAAGCGCTGCGGGTTTCCGTTCGGCACCGGGTTGGTGAACTGATAAATTCCCGAAGCGGTTTCTTCGGCGCGGCCGAGAAGTGTCCATTGGGCAAAGGGCTGCCCGAGATCTGCGGTGCTGAGAATACTGAAGCTTAAGCCTGGCGCGTTGGTGAAGGATATTTGAAACGTGTTGTCGGTTGACAGAGATGGAGCTAATTGGATCGGCGCAACCGGCACGGTAAAGGCGTACACTTTGTTATCCGTGGCCACATAGATTCGGCCGCGAGCCGCGATAGCGGTTTGTAAATGCCGAGTGCCCGACATCAACTCGTTGGCCCCCCCGCCGCCAAACACGACCGCCCCAGTGTCCGCATCAAAACCGTGAAGCCGTTGGTCGCCTTCCGCCCCCAGCCCCCAAACAATCACGTTGTTGGTGCCGTCGGTCGAGGTCACGAAGGGCGAACCGCCGCCGTTCTGGTTGCCGGACCAACCACTCCCAATGGTCGGCGGCGAAGTGGCGGGTATTCGCAAAGCGTTAACGTGCGTTCCTTGGTAAAAGGCAAAGTAAGTCCCTTGCGACGTGTGATACGTGGCAGCAGCCTGGATGATGCTGCCGGCCGCGATGCTGTTGGCCTGAGCCAGCGGCACATGAATTCCGCCCAAATTATTGCGGTCGAGCAGATACCCATTTCCATCCTTGCCCAGGGCGACGATGAGTTGTGACGGAGTGGCCCCGGGCACGTCCACGAGCAGCGGCCCGGTGCCGCCGATGTCGAGGTCGGCGTTGTCCAGTGAGTGCCAGTTGGTCGGGGCCCAGTAGTCCGGCGACGCTCCGGTGAAGACTGGGCCGGGCTGAAGCCGAATAATGGCCTCGCCCCCTCCCCACGTGGTGGTCCCGGAAGTATTCCCGGTAGCGACAAAGACGTTCGTGCCATCGCTGGCCAGGCCGCCGACCGCCCAGGCGCCGCCCTTGACTGCGGTGGTGGCCCAGGCGGTAACAGCTCCGGGGTTGGTCAGGGGAATGCCAACCACCCAGGCACGGTAGTTCCCGCAATCCCCGGAGTGACCACCGTATGGGATATAAACCGTCCCGTTCAGGATCAGTAAAGCACCTCGCTGATTTTCATATGAGGCAAGAAAGGTGTTTGTCCCCGAGATGGCGGTAGCGCCCACATCCACAGGCCATCCGCTCAAGGGGATGCCGGTATCCACGTTCAGAGCATAGACCAGGTGATGGGCGGTCGTTCCGAAATTGGTAACCGCGTTGAACAGGAGCATTCGCGACGGCAGGTCCACGACCGGCGTGCCCGTGATGCCCAGGGGATTGATGTTGCCACACGGTTGTTGGGAAGTCGGCACGGGAAGGCCAAAATTGCGCTGCCAGAGCACGCCACCGGTGGCCGCGTCGAGGGCATAAACATTATTGGATTCGGTCACAGCGATGATCATCGCCACTCCCCCGGGCCCGCCCTCAATATAGAGCGGTTGGGCATACACATTACCGCTGATCGTGCCGTTGAACAGCAGGTCACGGTGTAACCCCGCGGCCGCACTTTTGGTGAACGCGGGTTCTATATAGAGGCCGGAGCGCGACGAGTCATTGTGGTACTGAGTTACATTCACGGCACGCGCCGGCTGAGCGCTCATCAGCGCAGCCAGCACGCAGTGCACAGCAATCCCCCATCCCGGAAACGGCTTCATGCGATACTATTGCTCAACTCGCAGGTTTTTCCACTGGAAAGACAGAGTCGAAAAGGGCAGAAGGGCGCAACGATGGGGCGTTCCTAAATGTCATTGAAGTTCGCCCGCAGGGATGTTAAAGCAATCAGGTCACCAAAAGGCGATTTTATGAAGGGAAGTATTTTTCTGGGCATGTTCGTTTTGTTGGTTTGTCTCCTCGCAGTTGAGGCAAACGGCGGGGTAATTTACGTGAATGCGAGCAGCGCCACTCCGATTTCTCCCTATACAAACTGGACGACGGCCGCATCAACAATCCAGGATGCCGTCGATGCGGCCTCGGACGGCGACGAGGTCCTGGTGACGAACGGCGTTTATCAGACCGGCGGCCGGACTGTGGGCGGTGAAGGGTTGCCCAACCGCGTCGCCGTGACCAAAGCCCTGGTGATTCAAAGCGTGAACGGACCGGCCGTTACGATTATTCGCGGCAATGTCGTCGTTGATACCAGCGCGGTCCGGTGTCTTTATCTGACGAACGGCGCAACCTTGTCGGGATTCACCTTAACGGCCGGCGGCACCTGGCCTCTGGCCGCCGGCGCCGCCATGTCAGAATGGATGGCGGGCGCCGCGCGCTGTGCCTCGCCCACGGCGGTCCTGACGAATTGCTTCATCACGGGCAACGCAGCGTCCTATCGCGCGGGCGGTGTGCAGGGCGGCACCCTGAACAATTGCATGGTGGTAAGCAACTCGGGCGGTTTCTTCGGGGGCGGGTTGGACGGTTGCACCGCAAACCATTGCTCCTTAATTGGCAATGTCGCCGCCGTCGCGGGCGGCGGCAGTTCCGAGGGGGGCGCCGCGATCAATAGCACACTCAACTATTGCCAGGTCATCAGCAACTACTGCGACCTGCAGGGCGGCGGCACCTATAGTTGCACACTGAGTTATTGCACCTTGATTGGCAACTCAAGTGTACTGCAGGGCGGCGGCGCCCTTTATGGTGCGCTGACCAACTGCACTTTGACCGCGAATTCTTCGGCCGAGGGCGGCGGCGCGGACAGTGCCACCCTCGTCAACTGCGCGCTCACGCGCAATTCGGCTATCGGCGGCGGAGGAGGCGCTTACGGCAGCACGCTGCTCAATTGCACGCTGACCGGCAACACCGCCGCGAGCGGCGGCGGCGCCGACGCCAGCACGCTCAACAATTGCGTTATTTATTACAATCATTCTCCGCGGTCCTTTAACTATTCCAGCTCGGACACCCTGAATTATTGTTGCACGTTGCCGCTCCCCTTTTCCGGCACGGGGAATATCGACGCCGAACCGCGGCTATCCGACGGCGTGCATCTGACAGCGACTTCCCCCTGTCGCGGAGCGGGAAGCGCCGCGTTTACCCAGGGCAGCGACATCGATGGGCAGGCATGGGGCAATCCAGCGTCCGTTGGCTGCGACGAGTTCTATGCTGGACCCATCACCGGGCCTTTGGGCGTGTCAATCCAGGCTTCGGGAACAAACGTGGCCACGGGATTCGTCGTGGAATTCACCGCGTTGATCGACGGAGCGGCAACCTCCAGCCGCTGGGAATTCGATGATGGCACTTCGCTGACGAACCGTCCGCTCACGTCGCGAAATTGGACGAGTCCCGGAGATTATCCCGTTGTACTGCGCGCGTTCAACGACACCTATCCAGCGGGTATCAGTGCCACGGTGACGGTCCATGTGGCCACGCAGCCGGTGCTTTATGTCGCCTTGAGCAGCACCAACCCCACCCCGCCCTACTCGACGTGGAATACCGCCGCGACAAATATCCAGGATGCGATCGACACAGTTTCTCTTCCCGGTTCATTGGTACTCGTTTCCAATGGTATTTATCAAACAGGGACACGAGTTACCACCAGCGCGACTCCCAATCGTGTGGCCATCAGCCGGCCCGCGTTGGTGCGCAGCCTCAACGGCCCAGCCGTCACCGTGATTCAAGGCACTCCCACCAACGGCGACTCCGCGGTTCGCTGCGCATACCTGACCAATGGCGCGGTGCTATCGGGTTTTACGCTGACCGCAGGAGCGACGATCACGGGCGGCGATGCCGATCGCGACCAAAGCGGCGGTAGCGTTTGGTGCGAGTCATCCAGTTCAGTTGTGTCCAACTGTGTTATTGTGGGCAACTCGGCGAATATCGCGGCCGGCGGCGTTAGCGGTGGCACGATCTACGATTGCCTCATCAGCACCAATTCCGCCGGCGGCCAGGGTGCGGGCGCGGACTCCTGCGTGCTCGTCAACTGCACCCTCGCCGGGAACTACGGTCCCGACTGGTGGGGAGGCGGCGGCGGCGGCGCGCATCTTTGCACCTTGAGCAACTGCACACTATCTGCCAATTCAGGTTATTACGGTGGTGGCGCGAACTCTTCTCACCTTTACGGCTGCACCCTTACGGGAAACTCGACGCCCGTGAATGGCGGCGCAGCAAGCACCTGCACCCTCGACAACTGCACTCTTTCTCAAAACTCAGCTTGGTCTGGCGGTGGGGCGGATTCCAGCACGCTCAACCAGTGCTGGATATCCGGCAACACAGCGGACTCCGCCGGTGGCGTTAGCGCGTCAACTCTCCGAACCTGCGTTATTTCCGGCAATGTCGCGAGGTTTTCCTCCGGCGGCGCGTCCGGATCCAGTCTCAGTAACTGCACACTCACCGGCAATGCGGCCTCGAGCTCCTCGGGAGGAGCGGCCGATTGTACCCTCCGAAACTGCATCATTTTTTACAATTCCTCACCCGCCGCGTCCAACTTCAGCGGCGGCACCTTGAATTTTTGCTGCACCTTGCCGCTCCCGCTGTCTGGCTTTGGTAACATCACACTCGATCCGCAACTCGCCGATCCCGCGCACCTCAGCGCCGGCTCGCCCTGTCGCGGCGCGGGCAGTGCGGCTTACGCGGCCGGCGCCGATATCGATGGCCAGGCGTGGAATAATCCTCCTTCGATCGGTTGCGATGAATACCACGCCGGCTCGGCAACCGGCCCGCTCAACGTCGCCATCGTCGCCGCCTTCACCAATGTCACCACCGCTATTGGCATTGACTTCACCGCCCAGATCGCCGGAAACGCCTCGGCCAGCCGCTGGGATTTTGGCGATGGTACGAGCCTCAGCAACCGTCCCTTCGCCTCTCACGCCTGGAGCGCGCTGGGAAATTACCTCGTTGTCTTAAGGGCCTTCAATGATACCTACCCGGCCGGCATCAGCGCAACCGTCACCGTCCATGTGATCACCCAACCGGTGCATTACGTTGCCCTGAACAGTGCCGCACCCATCGCCCCGTTCACCTCCTGGGCCACCGCAGCCACCAACATTCAGGACGCAGTCGACGCGGTTACCACTGCCGGCGCGCTGGTGCTGGTCAGCAATGGTGTTTATAACGTTGGTGCGCGGCCGGTGAACAACGACGTGCCTCATCGGTTGGTTGTCAACAAACCCATCACTGTTGCCAGCGTCAACGGTCCGGCCGCGGCGTCTATTGAAGGGCACGATTGGAACGACCCCGTTCGCTGCGCGTACGTGGCAGCCGGTGCGCTGCTCTCGGGGTTCACATTGACAAATGGCGCCGCACTGCCCCCGTGGTCGGAAACGAATGATGAGGACCGCAGCGGCGGCGGCGTCTGGTGCGCGAACTCCGCTGCCGTTGTATCCAACTGCATCATAATCGGCTGCGCCGTGGGTTCATCCGGCGGCGGCGCATACAGCGGACTGCTCTTGAATTGTTTGCTGACTAATAACTCCGCTTCCTCCGGCGGCGGTGCCTTCGCGAGCGTACTCCAAAATTGCGCGCTGCAGGGAAACTCGGCCGGCGCTGGCGGCGGCGCCTATTCCGCCACCTTGAGCAACTGCACTCTCGTTGCGAATACCGCCGGGAACGGAGGCGGCGCATGGGGCAGTATCCTCCAAAACTGCGTGCTCACTGGCAATGCCGCTTCCGCCGGAGGGGGCGTGGATAGTTGCACTGTCGATAACTCAGCGCTCGTTTCCAATGCCGCGAGCGATACCGGCGGCGGCGCTCATGCTTCGGCGCTTTATAATTGCACGCTCACCGGCAACGCCGCCACCAACTCCGGTGGCGGAGCGTCCGGATGCACGAATTTCAATAGCATTGTCTTTTACAACTTCGCTGCCAGTGGGTCGAACTGGATTGACGGCACGGCCGCCTATTCCTGCAGCTTGCCCCTCCCGCCTGGTCCGGGAAACCTCGCTTCTGCGCCACTGCTGGCGGACACATACCATATCAGCGCCGGCTCGCCATGCCGTGGTGCCGGGTTCCCTGCGTATGCCACGGGCATCGATCTGGATGGGGACGCCTGGCTCAATCCGCCAGCCATCGGTTGTGACGAGTTTCGCGGGCCTGTAACCGGCAACCTCAGCGTCGCCATCCAAACGCCTTACACGAATGTAGCAGCCGGGCTCAGCTCGCCCTTCGCAGCTTCGATCACCGGTCACGCCAGTGCCAGCAGCTGGAGTTTTGGCGATGGCACAGTTGTCAGCAACCAGCCTTATGCGCTCCACTCCTGGGCGGTCCCGGGAGACTATGTTGTCGTTTTGCGGGCGTTCAACGATACCTACCCGGCGGGCGTCAGCGCTGCCATGACGGTGCATGTGCAGTCGCCCATACACTACGTGGCGCAAGGCAATCTCTCGCCGGTCTCGCCCTTCACTTCGTGGGCCACCGCGGCAACCAATATTCAGGACGCGGTGGACGCCGCCTTCGTAGGCGGTACGGTCATTGTATCCAACGGTGTTTATCAATTCGGCGGAAAGGTCGCGTCCGGTATGATCACTAACCGTGTTACCGTAACGCAGCAGCTGAGTCTGCTCAGTGTTAACGGCCCGGGCGTGACGAGCATCCAGGGCAACGGCGGCGGTCCGGGCACTAATGCCGTCCGCTGCGTCTCTTTGGTCCGGAATTCGGTGCTTGCCGGTTTTACCCTCATGGGCGGCGTGACGCGCAATGACGGAGATGGCGACCTGGACCAGACCGGGGGCGGGGTATGGTGCGACTCCCAATCGGTGCTCGTGTCAAACTGCGTAATTTCCTTCAACAACGCAGTCGCCGGCGGGGGCGGCTCCCAACGCGGGACCTTGTCCTATTGCATCCTCAGCACCAACTCCGGTGCGGGCGCAGTGAATGGCCGGCTCGACCATTGCTCGCTCCTTGGCAATAGCGGCAGCGGCGCGGGTGGCTGCACTCTCAGCTCGTGCCTCATTGAAGGCAACACCTCCTATGATGCCGGCGGGGTCGGCGGTTGCACGCTGACGAATTGCGTGATCCGTGGCAACAGCGCCAGCCGTTACGGCGGCGGCAGCGAAGCCTCGACCATGTATAACTGTCTCGTCGTTTACAACACTGCCGGGTATGGCGGCGGCGGGCTCTACAATGACTGGGCTTACAATTGCACGATCGTAGGCAATTCTGCCGGCAGCTACGGGGGCGGCATGCTCATCGCCAGCTACTTGGCCAATTGCATCTTGTATTATAACTCCGCCCCGAACGGACCTAACTACTGGAGCGATTATCTCTTCAATTGCTGCAGTCTGCCGGCTTACGCAGGAAACACCGGCAACTTCTCCGCTGAACCGGCCTTCGTTGATCTCGCGGGTGGCGACTTCCGCTTGCGAACCAATTCGCCTTGCATTAATTCGGGCGACAACGCCTATGTTGCCAATAGCCCGGACCTCGGCAACAACCCGCGCATTGCTGGTGGCACAGTCGATGTCGGCGCTTACGAGTTTCAGCCTCAAACACCCGTCTCCCTGATCTCCTTTGCCTGGCTTCAGCAATACAACCTGCCCACCGATGGCTCGGCCGATTTTGCCGATCCCGATGGCGATGGCATGAATAATTGGCAGGAATGGATCGCCGGAACCATTCCCACCAACGCCGCTTCTTTCCTCGGATTGCAACGACCGAGCGTCACCGCATCCAACACGATCGTGAGTTGGCAGAGCGTTAGCGGCAAAACCTACTTCCTCCAACGCAGCACCAATCTGGCCGCGAAGCCGTCGTTTCTTACCCTCCAATCCAATATCCTCGGCCAGGCGGGAAGCACTATCTTCATCGATACCAATGTTCCTGGCCCCGGCGCCTCCTTCTACCGCGTCGGAATCCAACAATGATCCCCATTAAACGCTACTGCCAGCGAAACAGCCGCAAGGCGACGACAAAACAGAGCACTCCCCACACGATCATCACAAGCACCTGACCTGCAACAGCGATGAGACCCGCACCGTCGAGCATCACTGTTCGCACGCTCTCGATCAGCGCTGTAAGCGGCAAAGCTCGGATAATCGGTTGAAGCATGTCGGGGAAACGCGCAGCGGAAAAGAACACGCCGGAGCACACTAGCATCGGCAGGCTGACCAGGTTTACCAGGCCGGCGGCGGTCTGTGTCGTTTGCGCCCGGGAACCCAGCAGCAGCCCGATTCCGGCAAATACCAAAGAGCCAAGAATGCCCAGCGCGAGGATCAGCAGCAGCGAACCGCGAATCGGGACGCCGAACACCCAGTGCGCAAACGCGAGCAGCACCGGTAGCTCGATAATCAGGAACAGGGCCCGAACCACCACGAACGACAGCAAGAAATCAGAACGCGACATAGGGGTGGCCATCATGCGCTTGATGAGCTTGCGCACCCGCATGTCGACCACCACAAAGCCAACGCCCCATAGGCCGCCGGACATGAGGTTGAAACCGAGGAGTCCGGGGATGAGAAAGTCAATGTAACGCGACCCGGGCTCAGTCACCAACCGATCCTGCACCGGGGTTGCATCGACCCGCCCATCCGCGCGTTGCAAGGCATCATCTACCACTGCCCGCGCCAGCCGGCTTTCGGGCCGGGTCGGATCAAATTGATAGGTCCTGGGCCGGTCCGCCTCAACGACCAGCGAAACTTTACCGGCCCGCAAAGCTTCGTGAGCAGCCTGCGCTGTGAGCCAATGCACGTGCACCGAAGGGGTCCGGGCCAGCGCTTCGCGGCATGCCTCGGCCGCAGTCGAAGCTACCACCGCCACCTCGACCGGTTCGGGCGACCGATTGCGGAACGCGACGCCAAGCACCAGTGCCAGCACCAACGGGAAGCCATAGGTCCAAAACAGGGCCGCTGGCTCGCGGACAAAAATGCGAAACCGCATCAGCGACAATTGTCCCAGAGGATGCTGGCGTTCGGTGGTGCGTTTAAGTTCTGTCATACCGGGATTAATCCCTTAAATGCCGTCCGGTCAGATTAACGAAAACATCCTCGAGCGTTGCGTGATGGGTCGACAGCGCCGTCAAGCCACGCCCGGCCTTTTGAAGCTGTGCGAGCACCAGAGGCAGCGTTTTGTGCAACTGCTCAACTGTCAGCGAAATCCCGTCGCTGCGCTTTGTGACCGAATGCACTCCAGGCAGGTCTTTCACGCATGCCTCGTCTACAGCGCCGTCACAGGTAAACTCGATTACCTCTGTGCCTCCCAATGACTGAATGAGCTCCTTCGGTGTGCCCAGCGTGATGACTTTTCCCTTGTCAATGATCGCCACGCGGTCACATAACCGCTGCGCTTCGTCCATGTAATGCGTGGTCAATAAAACCGTCCGTCCTTCGGATTTGAACATCTCAATCAAAGCCCAGAGCTGTCGGCGCGACTGAGGATCCAACCCGGTAGTAGGCTCGTCCAAAAACAGGAGCTCTGGGGCGCCGACCAGCGCGCAGGCAACTGCCAGGCGCTGCTTTTGACCGCCCGATAGTTTGGTGTACCAGGTCCGGCGTTTGTCTTTCAACGAAACCAGTTCCAGCACTTGTTCAACGTCCGGCCCGGCCGCATAGAACGAGCGGAAAAGGCGCAAGGCCTCCTCCACCGTGAGCTTGTCCGCAAGGTTGGTTTCCTGTAGTGAGATTCCTATTCGCTGGCGCAACCGTTTCGCTTCGGTCTGCCACGTGCACCCAAGGACTTCGACAGTTCCGGAGGTGGCACCAAGCAACCCTTCGAGAATCTCCACCGTCGTGGTCTTGCCGGCCCCGTTCGGACCGAGCAGCCCGAAGCATTCGCCCGCTCGGACCTCCAGATCGAGTCCGTCAACGGCGCGGACAGTGCCATAGTTTTTAACCAAGGCTCGGCAACGGATAGCTGGCGCGATATCCACGATGCGCTTTGAGTAGGCAGAAAAGACTGAATTTACAAGGAACAACAGGCGTCCGAACGCGAAAGCAGATCAATCGAACAATTCTGCGGTACGAGTCGTCCTATTAAACCGATTTAAGCTGCGGTTGCTTCCCTGGCGCGACGGCATTGAGCGCGCAGTTGCCGTGCGGCAACCGGGCATGATTGGCTTTGCGCCTCGCCAGGTCGGGCCCGGCTTACGCCGGCGGAGTGCGGAATTTGTACCGCGCTTCGGACAGAGCCAGGCCAACCATTTCAATGTGGCGAACGTCGTTGCTCCCGAGCCCTGCCTCAGCGGCCCAGTGCAGATGGTTTTCGCCTGGGAACGGAAACTGGCCAGTCTTGGCGGTGGCATCATAGCCCATGGCGGCGGCGCAAACGGAATCGGTGCAAATGGCATTCCGCCCAGCGAACAGCAGACGAGGTTGAACCGGCCGCAGCTCTTTAATCCATGGTCCCTCACCGCCGGCGACGCTTTCCACCCCGTCAATGATCGCTAAATCGACCGGCCGCGCTCCTAGCAGGTCGGCCACGATTCGCGGCACGCGAATTTCAGCCTGCTTTGGCGGATTGGCCCCAAGTTGAGCGGGAACGCCCGCCGGCAAGGCGCGCGAGTTCTCATGCAGCGGCGCAACCCGCGCCGACACTGTGTCTTCATTTGGCGCGTCGTCGCCATATAGTGCCGTCGGCGTGATGCCGAAGAGGTTCTTCGTGGTCATCGTCACGCCGCCGACCGCGTGGTCTTTCATTTTGCCGAGAGAAACTAAAACGTCCGTGTGCTCGTACCAGCCATTGAGTTCAAATGCCGGAAAGAGGTATCCGCCCCAAGGCACTTTCACCCTGCTGTACGAGCCCCAGGTGCCGCGATTGCGCGTATTCTCGAACACCACCTTGTGTCCGCCGGCGGCCTCGATGGCCGGCACATCCCAACCAGCGCGCGTCAGGACCGCCTTGACCGGCTCGTGATGATACCAAGCTTCAACGATGGCGATGCGACGAGCGCCGGCTCGGTCCAACGCGGCGCAAAGCGCGGCCACGACATGCGGATGAATGTGATAGGTGCGACAGGCGGGCAAACCAGCGAACGGGTCCGCTGGCGCCGTCATATTCACTTTCACCGTCACCGTTTTGTCGCGCACGAGCCGCCCGATTCCACCAATACCATCGAATGCTGCATCCAATTGTTCCTGGACGACCCGCGGTTCATACGAAGTGCAGCGCCGGATGGCTACCGGCAGGCTCGGCGCTTTGCCGGCCTGGTGCGGCCGATTTGCCGGCGCAGCGGTTTCCTCGGCGCGTAAAAGAGTCGGCCAATCAGCCAGCGCGCACAGCCCGAGCGCCCCGGCGCTGCGGGCCAGCCACTCGCGCCGGGTCACCCCGGAACCGGTGGCGCGTTTGGAGTGGCAACCGTGATACCAATAGGGATGCTGCGGGATCATAAATCGTGTCCAATGTCATTTTAACTGGAGGCGCGCCACGCCTGGGGCGCTTGCTCGACATATTGAGTGGGTGGTGGCATTTAATGCCCCTAATAAAACCCATTAGCCGCGACGAATCAAGCATTTGGCGTGAGGGCTGGGTGAGCGGCGGATTAAAGCTTTAGGCATCGAAAACCATGAAATACACCACGAAAAAAACAGATGCTCAGTAAATGACGCTGCTTCAGGCTAGAAAAGCTCGGTATTCAAAAGCAGCTTGACGATGGTATTATGAATCTTACCTTCGAATCAGGCGCTCATTTCTCGGTTAGAGCAGCCTGGCATATGCGCACTTTCGGGGCGCCCATCTGGCGCCGTTGGATCATTGTAGCATTGGCATTGGCATGCTTCGCGGCCGCTCACTCCTTTGAGGGACAGTGTCGTCAGGCCCGGAGGACACTGCATCAAGCGACCCGTTCGTCCCACAGCCCCACAACGGTCTCGGGCGCGGCATCGTCGGACCCAGACAAATGCGAGCTTAGAGCGTGGTGGATGTTCTATGCGGCTCTTGCGGTCTCGGCCGTGGGTTTTGCGGTGGCCGTCGGTGAACGGCACGCGGCTGACTGGCTAGCTGCATTTGCTGCGGCGGCCATTGCGTTCTCGATACCGGCTTTGGTTATTTGGCTGACATGACCGCGCGCGTTGTGAAAACCTTGTGAAGACGTCAACCGCTGCGATCATTTCGGCTCTTTGCTCCGGGTTCGCGGCGTCCATGCTGTCGATTAAATGCCCCGAGTCCTGGGAACCTGCGGTGTACTGGTCGATGCCTCTCTTCCACAGGATTTTTCCACCGTGGGAGTCAGGGCCCAATCCAAAAGCCGCCGGGTGTGCCTTGATTGTTGATACTATCATTATGACCGGCCTGCTTTTTTGGGTTTTGAAGGGCATAAGAACCAAGCGCGGCGGAGCCGCATCGGGCAGGAAAATTTGATGCAGAAATATTCTAAGACAGGAAAATTGAGGAATGGAAAATGAGAGCCCGCTGCTGAAGCATGTCTAGCGGCGCCGCAAATCCAGCATCCATCAACCCGTTCCACCTGATTCTCACTTGACCGGCGGGTGCAGGGGGCTAACGTCGCGGTGGCCATGAGCAAGCCCGCTATGAATTTTGGCTCGCGCATCCTGCACCACGCGAGCATAAAGCTCGTCACTCCCACACTGGGCTGCTGGCTTGTGGCGAGCCAAGGCGCAGCCCAAAGCGTTTCACTGTCGATCACTCCATCCGCGAGCCAGATTAGTTTCGGCAACCAGGTCACGTATACGATCCTCGTAACCAACGGCACGGGCCTGACGCTGCAGAATCTTTTCGTCACGAACACCTTTCCGCCGCCAACGAAGTTTATCGCTACTACAGCTCAGGCTTCGCCGGCACAAGTTTTCACGTTCACGAACGTCAACAACGTGACGTTTTTCATCCAACAGTTTTTTCCGGGCGGCACGGCCGATTTGACGGTGACCACGCAACCTGGCGCGGCCGGCCCCGTTACCAACTTTACCGCGGTGTTTTCACAGATCCCTTTGATCAGCTCCGCGACCAACGTGGTGGTTGAAGTGACAGGGCCGCCAGCCGACCTGGGCGCATCGATTTTGGGCCATCCTGCGAGTGTCCTGGTGAACGACTGGATGAATTACAAGGTGATCGCGACCAATGGCGGGCCAAACAGCGCTTCGGGCGTGATGCTCACGAACCAACTCCCGCCGGGTGCGCAGTTGATCAGCATCTCGCCAACCAATCAAACATCGTTGAGCAACAATGCCGCCGTGCTGAACCTGGGAACATTGACCAATGGCGAATCTCGCGCGTTTACGCTCCTGGTCCAACCGACCCAACCCGGTCTCCAGACGTTCCAGGCGGCCATCGCAGCCGGTGGCATCGAAGACACGAACCTGGCGAATAATATCGCCAGTCTGCAGGTCAATGTGGGTGCATTTCTCTCAACGAACTTGATCGCCACCAATGCATCCGCGATGGCCTACAATCCGCAGACCGGGCTCATGCAGCAGACGGTGAGGCTCGCCAACATCGGCACTTCCTCGGTACCGGCGGCGCGTGTCATTGTGTCCGGACTGACCAATCGGCTGTACAACGCGGCGGGCACGAACAACGGCAATCCGTTCGTCGTCTATGGCGGCCCACTGGCGCCAGGTCAAAGCGTCGAACTGGTGATGGATTACTTCGTTCCCACGCGATTGCCGATCGTGGTGCCGGACTCGGCGTACCAGGCGGTTGGCGTGCCGACGAACACGCCGCCAATTCCTCCAGGCACGCCGTTGCAGGTCACTCGCATAGTGGCACTGTCGGGCGGAAATATCCTGGTCGAGTTTACGTCCATTCCGGGCCGCAGCTACACCATTCTTTACAGCGATAGCATCAACCTCGCGTTCACCGACGCCCTGGCCGCGCAACCACCAATTGTGGCCTCAGCCGACCGCGTCCAATGGATTGATGATGGCCCTCCCAAAACGGTAAGCGCGCCCTCTCACGGGAACATTCGAATGTACCGCGTGCTGCTCAACCCTTGATGCGAACCAGCCGCCAAGTTATGTGGAAATCCCTTGTGCTGAAATCAGATCCGGCTAGATGGATAATGGGAAAGCTTCGGCAGCGCAACGTGCGCGAAACCGCCTTTAGAAGTAGCGCCGGCCTCCGAGCCTGCTGTATAGCCGACTTCCAGGCGGTTGGGCATTCGACCGCGCACAAACCTTCGCAGGTTGGAAACCTGCGCTACAGCAGGCTCGGAGGCCGGCGCTACGACTCGCGGAACCGGGTTGATGCGAAGCCGCCCGTACGACATCGCGGATGGCATGAAATGTTCGGAGTGGGAATCGTGCTCGGTCTTGTTCTCGCTATCGCGCCCGCTCGTGCCCAAGACAACGAAAGCTCCGGGTGGGCCCAGCACATTTGGCTCGGACCGCAGGTTGCGTTCAATATCAGCGCGAAGTTCAGCCTTAGCGGCCAGTTTCCCATCTCAGGCAGCCAACCTGGGGCGGCCGGCGTCAGCGGGGTGGATCATCTTTACGACGATGGCTACGTGCGCGTAGATCAAACCGGGAATGCGCAGGGTTACACTTCCTACTGGGGTTACCAAAGCCCCGCGCAAAACGACGCCGCCAATCACGCGTTGTTGATGCACAGCGCCACGGCTTACAGTGCCAGCGCGAGCTCCACCAAGGACGACGAGCCGTACCTGGGCTTGCAACTGGGGTACGGCACGGAGCCCTGGTCGTGGGGCGAATCGCTGCACTTTGGTTTCGAGTTCGGTTTCGGGTGGCTGCCCATCCGCATCAATGCCAACCA
Source organism: uncultured Verrucomicrobiota bacterium (assembly GCA_964623885.1). Classification (GTDB taxonomy): domain Bacteria; phylum Verrucomicrobiota; class Verrucomicrobiia; order Limisphaerales; family UBA8199; genus CAZUVM01. Next base: position 26,643 of record CAZUVM010000172.1, on the reverse strand, counting down.
ACCGCTCCCCGCTATGGTGGACCAGTCCACTTACTCATTTGACACCGGCGGAATTGTCATGCCGACGGCGCCCTATAATGGCGGCCCGAGCGGCATTGGCCCGACGATTCATGACGTCGCCACCGCTCTTGGCACCAGCACGGTGGCCGGAACGGTGGGCGGCACGCGCGGGCTCGATACGTCGCTCTACACGTTCCGCCTCGGGCCGTCCGTGCATTGGGACCTCGGACGCTATTTCGTGCTGTCAGCCAGCGTCGGTGGAGCGCTCGCGATCGTTTCGGGCGATTTGAAATGGAACGAGCAGATTTCGCTGCCCGATGGCACGACCGCCCTCAACAGCGGAAAGATTGGTTCAACCGACGTAGTTTATGGGGGCTATGTAAGCGCTACGGCCCTCGCGCACATTGGCGAGCATGCAGATATTTACGTTTCGGCGGAATACATGCCGCTGGGCAATAGCAGCATCAGCAGCGGCGGGCGCCAGGCCGAACTGGACCTGGGCGACGCCGTCTACGTTTCGGCGGGGCTCAACTGGCCGTTCTGAATGGACTAAGCTGGCGGGAAATAATTGTCGCCAACCACGCCGCTCACCACGGAAGCGGGAAAATAATCGTCCCCAATGATCTTCTTTTTGGGTGGAGGGGGAGGTTTCGCGGCACCTTTGGGACCGGCGACCTTGGCGGCGGCCTCCACCGAGCGATAATGTCCACGCTCGTTCATTTCGATGAGCCCTTCATCGACAAGCGGGGCCATGAGCCCTTTGGCCCATTCCGGTGACTCCTCAAATTTCCGTCGTCCCCCGGCGCGGAGTGAGATCGACCGCATGGAAACGTATTGGCCGGGGGTAGACTTAAGAAAATTAAGAATCTCTACAGCATCAGCACTCAGTGTCATCCAGACGCGTTCCTACGATAGCAAAGTTAATGCCATGTCAATTTACCTAAAATCTGCGGGTTTTTAGCGCAACACAGTCAAGGATATTGACTTACCCGGGGGTAATGCGTCTTGTTTTAATACCCAAGGCGGCGGCGACTGCCGAAAGCCGAAAGAAACCCGAATTCCGAAAAAGGCTAAAGCTTCTGCCGAACTTCGTGGCGTAGGTAGGCTCGGCGTTCGACTTTCAGTCCTCTGATTTCCGAGGAGGATTACAACTTTGCTTTCACCGTTTCCAAAGCATCCGCCAGGTCGTGGGCTCTTTTCACGAAATCGGTTTCAAACGGCACCTTTGCCAACACTTCGGTCGCGTCCGAATTAAGGAACACCACCGTCGGCGGCGTGTAATGGGGATCGGGCGTGTGCAGGGCGGCGTCTACGAGAGCCAGGACGTTATGGTTTTCGGCGTAGGCATCTTCAAACACCAAAACCGTCCGAGTGCGAAGCGCGAAAAAAGCGTGCAGCGTAGCGCTGCGCGAACTCATGCCTGAGATAATTCCCTGGCCATCGAGGAACTGGGAAGCCGAGGCAATCCAGGCGATCGGTTTATGCGCCGCGGCGGCTTCTTTCTTCGCGCTTTCGAGATCGGCCGTGCGCCAAAAGGGGCAACTTTGATTATTGATCGTAATCGCCAGCTTTTGGCCGGCAACGGCCGAGAGCGCGCAGAATACTGCAAATGTCGACAGCATTGCGCGACGAAAGCCAGTAAAAGAAAAATCTCCCATGACGGTCTGCTCGTGAATGTAACGGAGGCTGGAGGATGAGAGTTATGCGGAGTTCACCCCAGTTTGGAAGGTCGAAGTTTCGAAGGGCGAAGGGCGAAGCAAGGCCGAATGCCGAAGCACGAAATCGAAAACGACTGCTCAGCCTGTTGTTCGAAATTCGTGTTTCGGGCTTTTTGGCCTTCGGATTTCGGCCCCCCGGCCTTAACTCAATACTCGCGCTTCTTGGTAATCCCAGGCATAGGCACAGGATACTTGCCATCCGGCCCGGCTTTTAGCGGAGATGCTGAGCTCATTGTCAACTGATCGAGACCGGGCGCGAATTCGTGTTCGCAATTGAGCATGTCGTCGAACGAGATCTCCTGGCCGGTGTGCGCGGCCATGCGGCCCATGCTGGTCGTCACGCTGGCTTCGACGCCGCGTTTGACCTCGCTGTACTTTTTGTCGTTGCGAATCGCGTCCATCAGGTCGTTCCATTCGTTGATATAGGGATCCTGCTCGCCGGAAGGAACGTTCGAACTCCAGACCTGCTTGGAATGTTGGGCGTTCTGGCCTGTAAAGATGCTCGACGGCAAACCACAGTCGCTGAACTTCGAGGCGATCGCCAGGCCCTTGGCCCCATGAACGTAGCTCGAGTAGATGGGTTCACAGCCATACATGCAGCGACCGTCCATGTACATCTTGCCGCCATCGGCAAAGGTGTACTCGACCGAGTAGGTGTCGAGGTTCTGGTCGACGTAGAGCTGCCCTTCGGGGTTGGTGCGATAATGCCGGCCGCCGAGCGCCTGGGCTTTGATTGGCCACGAGTTCTTCATCCAGCAGAGGTGATCGATATGATGGATGTAGAAATCGCTGTAACAGCCGCCGCTGGCCCAGAGGAAACTGTGGAACCGCGAAATCTGCCAAAGCAACTCGCTGGGTTCGCCCGGCCATTTCGTCGAAAATGCGTATCCAGCCGGTTCGTGCATGCGATAACCGCGCATCAGGATCACATCTCCGATCTCGCCGTCCGTGATCCGTTTTTGCAGTTCCTGCAAGGCCCGGCTGTGGCGCGACATCAATCCCACACCGACTTTCAGGTTCTTGGCGGCTGCGTCTTCCGCCAGCTTCAGCATTTTGCGGCTGCCCGGGCCGTCGACAGTGACGGGCTTTTCCATGAACACATTCAGCCCTTTGGCGATGGCGTAGGTAAAATGCACCCAACGAAATGCCGGCGGCGTCGTCAGAATCACGATGTCGCCGGGCTTCAAACAATCCATGGCCTTTTTGTAGCCGTCGAAACCGATAAATTTGCGATCCGCCGGCACGTCGACTTTGTCACTGTGCTGGCCTTTAATTCCATTGTAGCTGCCGTTGAGCTTGTGTTCGAAAACATCCGCCATGGCGATCAGCTTCAGCGGCCCGCCGTTGCAGGAAAGCGCATTGGCCGCGGCGCCGCTGCCGCGCCCGCCGCAACCGACCAGTGCAATCTGGATCAACTCGGTGCTCGCGGCGTGGACCTGGGGGAGCGCTACGCCGGCCAGAGCCGACGCGGCCGCGATGCGGCCCGTGGTCTTGATAAACTCGCGGCGCGTGGAGAGAGAATTCGAGGAGGTTTCGTTCATAGCGATCAATATCATCATTATGGGTGCGCCTGCCTGTCAATCTCCAAACGGGGCGGTGGGTAGGTCGTCCCGATGCTCCAACGGAGCTGAGCCACGGTGCAGAAAATTCGGATCCGCTGCCGCGGGACCGCCCGCGCTCCGTAATGTGGACGGGGCTTCGGGCCGGGACTGCTCACGCTGAGGTTTTGGCGGTACGTGGTGAGAGCAATCGGGCACTCTCCATTTTTTGTTCAGGATGGCAAGATTTGTTGAACATTTGTCATCGACGGCGTTTTTGCGTTCCGTTCCAATCTGCGCTCATGAGCACTCTGTTGGGTCGGCGCCTGACGCCGCGCATTGCATTTATATTATTTTTGTTTGTGGGGATGGTCTCTGCCCGGGCCGCTGAGGCGACGCCTTCAACGATCGAATCAAGACTGGCACAACTGGAAGCCAAAGTAGGTTCAAGCACTGCGCTCAACACCGGCGACAACGCGTGGATTCTGGTCAGCACGGCGCTCGTCCTGATGATGACGGCTCCCGGGCTGATCCTGTTCTATGGCGGGCTGGTGCGGCAGAAGAACGTCCTTGCCACAATGATGCACAGCATGGTGTTGATGGGTGTCGTTTCCCTGCTTTGGGTGCTGTACGGGTACAGCATGGCGTTCGGCGAAGGCAATGGGTTCTGGGGCAATCCGCTTGCGCATTTCCTGTTGCGAGGTGTGGGCACGACGCCCAATCCGGATTACGCCGCCACGGTACCCGAGCAAAGTTTCATGCTTTTCCAGATGATGTTCGCGATCATCACCCCGGCGCTGATCAGCGGCGCCATCGCTGAGCGCATGAAGTTCAAAGCCTGGCTCGCGTTCACCGTGCTTTGGGTCACACTGATTTATTTTCCGCTGGCCCATATGGTGTGGGGTAAAGGCGGTGTGTTCAACTGGGCGCTCGGCGGTAAAATCCCGGTGCTGGATTTCGCGGGCGGCACGGTCGTGCATATCAGCTCCGGAGTGTCGGCGCTGGTGTGCGCACTGGTGCTGGGCAAGCGGCTCGGCTATCCGCGCGAGCCGATGTTGCCGCACAATGTTGTCTTGAGCCTGATAGGGACTGGCATGCTTTGGGTCGGATGGTTCGGATTCAACGCCGGCAGCGCCGTGAATGCCGGCAAGCTCGCCACGAGCGCGTTTGCTGCTACCCATTTTTCGGCTTCGGCTGCCGCGCTCAGTTGGGCGTTTTGCGAGTGGTGGCAAAAGGGCAAGCCGAGCGTACTGGGCGCCGCGTCCGGAATGGTCGCTGGCCTGGCCACGATCACCCCCGCGTCCGGTTTTGTTTCGATTCCATCCGCGCTCCTGATCGGCCTGGCTGCCGGGGCGGGATGCTATTTTGCCGTCACGCGGCTCAAGAGCCGATTCCAGTATGACGATTCGCTCGATGTATTTGGCGTGCACGGCCTGGGCAGCACGATGGGCATGCTGATGCTGGGATTTCTGGCCAATGTGCAAGTGAATGAGCAAATCGGTATGACCTGCAAAGTGGACGGTCAATTGGTTTCACTCGCCGGCAGCGCGGCACAGTTCGTGAATCAACTTAAAGGAGTTTGCTTCACGATGCTCTTCGCCGGCCTGGGCACCTTCATCATCTTGAAAGCGATCAACGCCTTCGCGCCGCTTCGCGTCAGTGAGGAGGAAGAAACAGTCGGACTCGACCTGAGCCAGCACGGCGAAAGCGCCTATAACGACTGAGCTTTGGTCAGAAAGAGCCGCTCTTGAAATAAGGGGAGTTACGACGTAGGAACGTGTCCGGCCCACGGCCTCGCGGGCCGGCGAGGACTCACGGGCCGGAACGTTCGCTGATGAACGCATGCAACACGCCCCGTGCCAAGTCATTAGAAGGAGAAGAGGACTTAGAGCTAATCATTTGAAAATCAACTCGATACGTGAATGAATCTGGGTAAAAGCGTTTGCCGCAATTTTTGCCGGTTGTAAAGTCTCCCGACGCAAACACACCTTGCAAATCTCTTTGTAATTCGAGATGTGCCAAAAGCCCCTGTATTTTCAGGGGTTTTTTAATGAAAGCCTACAATCCGCAGGATTGCAAAGAAGTCCGACAGATTTCCGACTCAGTGGTCAAGCCAATTGCCAGGGTTAGCTCAACTATCACCAACGCAGCGTGTCCGGAAAGTATTCCTTTATGAGCTCATCATAAAACGGACGCAACTCAGTCAGGTTCGGTTTCTGGTGGCTCTTGGTATAGAGATCGTAAGGATTGAAGGCGCGGACCCATTTGAACATCTCGCGGTCCCGGTCATTCATCAGGTAATCATAGGCCCCATCCCTATGCGCAGGGTAGAACGAGTGATACCGAATCATGTAGAGTCCCTCTGGGGGCAAATAATTCTTCACGACCTGGTATAAGTATTCATCATGGCCCCAGGACAAGGCGACGTTGTCCAATCCAGACCCCTCTTCGTACACGCCGAGCCGCGACTGAAAACGCTGCTCATTGCGATCGGGATTATCCGCGAAAAACTGGTGGAACACGATTTTGTCCGACCAGGCACAACCTGCCGGGAACGTGTCGCCCACGACCGCCCATTGCGGCTCGCCGTAGAGACAGAGGATTTTGCCCAGGTCGTGAATCAATCCGGTCAAGATAAACCAGCGTGGGTGGCCATCATGACGGATCTGCTCGGCCGTTTGCAGCAAATGATCCAACTGCGACAGATCCGTATCGGGATCGCTGTCATCGATGAGCGTATTCAAATACTCCAGCGCTTCCCAAACTCCCATTTTCCGACGATTCAGGGACAGGAACTCTTTGCGCTTGGCCTGGCCGAAATCATAAGTCTGATAACGATGATTCAATCGATAGAACTCGCGCACAGAGGGACGGGCATCGGCTTCGTAATTGCGAAACTCTTCCTGCTTCTTCGCCGGGTTCGTGGCCTGGAACGGAGCTTGGGCTGCTTTGCCGCCGTTTTGCTGCCCCGGTTCAGGATAGCGTTCCTTCAAAAAATCTTCCCACTCGTCGACGCCCATCGGGGCGGGCTTGGCCTCGTTCATAATTCAGGATTGTTAATAGGTCGCATTACTTACCTAACTCGCCCTGCCAGCTTGCGCAAGGGTGAAAAATGGCCGTCTACCGCACCGGAGCGCGCTGGCGCAGCTTGTCGACGCCAACCGCGATGATAATCACGCTGCCAATGATGATTTCCTGCATATAGTTGGGCCAGCCCATTTGGTTTGAACCGTTCCGCAGCACCGCCATGATCAGCGCGCCGATGAGTGACCCTAGTATGCTGCCGCTCCCGCCGCTCAGGCTAGCGCCGCCAATCACGACGGCGGCAATGATATCGAGCTCCAGGCCGATAGCGACCGTCGGGTCGCCCTGAGTCAGACGGGAGAGCTGCATCAGACCGGCTAGGCCGAAAAAGAATCCAGCCACCGTGTAGACAAGGCCCTTTTGGAACTGAACCCGGATACCGCAAAGCCGGGCGGCAGCTTCATTCGATCCAAGAGCGAAGATGTATCGGCCAAAAACGGTCTTGCGCAGCACGGCCACCATCAGTGCCGCCAAACCCAGCGCCACCCATACGCCCAGCGGCAAAGGGAACAAATGGAGCGGGTCTTTTAATTCCATGATGTTGTTCAAGGGCGAATCCGAAGGGCTCACCGTTTGATTGCCGGCGAGCCATTTGGCGGTTCCGCGCGCGGCACCCATCATTCCGAGCGTGACAATAAAGGGCATCATCCGCAGACCACCGATGATGAGACCGTTGAGCAGGCCCACGCCGATACCCACTGCAATCGTCATTAACGCGGCAAGCCACGGGGAATAGCCTTTAACGAGTGCGGTCGCGCCGACGACGCTCGTCAGCGCCACCACCGAACCAACGCTCAGGTCGATGCCGCCACTGATGATGATAATGGTCATGCCCAGACTCCCGATGGCGACGATCACGGTTTGAGTGAGAATGATCTTGAAATTGGCCCCGGTCAGAAAATAGGGGCGCACGGTCGGGCTAAGGGAAAACAGACCGACCACCAGCGCCAATCCCAGAAAAGGGCCCGCCATATTAAGAAGGCGCTTGGAAAGAGTCGGCTGGCTGGACATCGGGGTTCGGGAACCGGCATTCGATTCGGCAGACTTCGCGCCTCGCCACTTCCACGGGAATAATTTCGTGCTGCCTACCGGCGGCGTCATCGACTAGATGGGTTCACGCTCACTGCAAATATTTGTCCAGCGGCGGGTAGAGCAGCTCTTTGATCTCCGGTTGGTTCATGTTCTCCGGCGTCACCAATTGCACACCGGTATCGATGCGGCGATCAACCTTTTCACCGCGCAAATGTTTGACTGCAGTCGCCACGCCGAGGTAACCCATGAGCATTGGGTTCTGCACTACCAAGGCTTGCAGGTCGCCATTCTTCATGTCCAGGACTGATTGCGAGCCGGCATCGAAACCAACCATTTTGACTTTGCCTTTGCCCAGGCCGATATCGCGAAGCGCTTTGGTCATGGCGATCGTGGGCGGTTCACATGGACAGAACACGCCGTTGACCTCGCGGCCAAACCGGTTCAGCAGATTTTGTGAGGCCTGGTAAGCGAGCTCGCGCGTGGCGCCGGCGTGCTGGTCGGAAGAAATCAATTTGATGCCAGGATGCTTCTTTAAGGCGTCCAGAAAACCGTTCTCACGCGCTTCGGTGCTGGCCGAGCCAACCTGATATCGCAGCAGGATGACATTGCCCTGCCCACCGAGGAGTCGGGCCATTTCTTCACCGGCTAGCACGCCGCCTTTGTAATTGTCGGTTGCTACGAAGCTCACGTACTCATCGGATTTTAGATCGGAATCCATGATCACGATCGGCACGCCGGCCTGGATGGCGTTATGGACCGGGCGGACGAGGGCCTGAGAGTCCAACGGGGCCAGTACCATCGCGCTAACGCGTCGCGTCATGAAGTTTTCCACCACCTGGATTTGCTGGTCGCGGTCGTCTTCACGAAATGGGCCTTTCCAAATGATATCGACTGTCGTGCCGGGCTGGCTCAACTCGCGCTGGGCTTTGATCGCGCCAGCGTGGATGGCTTTCCAGAACTCGTGAGTCGTGCCTTTGGGGATGACGGCGATGGTATACGAAGAACTGGCGGCGTGAACGCAGGCGACGGGAAAGAGTAACAGCGCTGCAGCCAGGCAACGCATCCAAAACTTGGGCATGGCGCTAGCCTATCGCGGCGCGACTCGTTTTTCAAACGGTTTTAATTCTTGTTGTAAGTTCTACTGTTGGAGTTGACCACGGCAGCGCGACATTGGGTTCTTGCCTCCGCGTTCGTTGTGGGCCAACAATGGAATGTGCTCGGCCGCAGGCGATGGTTGTTAATCGGGTTGGCCTGGGCGATACCCTGGATCAGCCCAGGTGACACTTTATCTTCGATCCGGACGGTGTTCGTCATCGTCATGGAGAACAACAATTGGTCCTCAATCGAGGGAAGCACAAATGCTCCCTATATCAATGGCACGCTGCTTCCCATGGCCTCGTTCTGTGAGGCCTACTACAATCCTCCCGGTGTGCATCCGAGTTTATCGGGCTATCTCTGGCTCGAAGCCGGCACGAATTTTGGCATCTTCGATGACAACCCTCCTTATCTGGATCATCTAAGCTGCACCAATCATCTGGTCACGCTGCTTCAGAACGCGGGCGTTTCGTGGAAAGCGTACCAGGAGGACATTGCCGGAGACACCGTGCCGCTGGGTGATTATTACAACTACGCCGTGCGACATGACCCGTTTGTGTACTTTGACGACATCACCGGAACCAATACCCCAACCTGGCCCTACGGCATCGCGCATATCCGCCCGTACGCGGAACTCACCGGTGACCTCACCAACAACACCGTGGCGCGCTATAACTTCATCACGCCAAACGTTTGTCATGACATGCACGACATCTGCGCGCCGCTTCTAAACCCGGTACAACAAGGCGATACCTGGCTGGCTGCCGAAGTGCCCAAGATTATGGCCTCGGCGGCCTATACCAACAATGGCGCGCTGTTTATTACTTGGGACGAGTCCGGGATCGGCGATGGTCCGATCGGTCTGCTGGCGCTGTCGCCGCTGGCCTGGGGCAACGGCTATTCCAATCACCTGTATTACACCCACAGCTCGCTCGTCCGCACAGTCCAGGAGATTTTTGGAGTGGCTCCGCTGCTTAACGATGCCGCCAACGCAAGAGATCTGAGTGATTTGTTCTATTATTATGGTTTCAGGAATATCATGAGCGCGCCAGCTGGAGGTATTTCTTTAACAGCAGTTGGAATTGTGCCAGGGATGACGAACATCATCCAAGCCACGAGCGATCTCAGCGAGTGGACGGCAATCGGCACAAATTGCGTCAGCACCAACACATTCACTTTCCTCGATTACTCCGTCACGAATGTAGCGACACGCTTTTACCGCCTGCAGCAACAGCCGTAGCCTACGTCTTCAACTCCGCCGCCAGTTGCTGACCCAGCTCAGCCGCCTCTTTCAAAGGACGCGAGCCTTCGGCGCGACGCAGCGGGCCGGCGGTGAACGAAAGGGCCCGCATCCGGAGTTTCTCGCCGATGACTTCAGCGTAAGCCGCCACGGGGCTCTGGCAGCCGCCGCCCATTGCCGCCAAAAAAGCGCGCTCGGCAGTAACACTTTGGCAGGTATTGAAATGGTTCAAACGCTCGCAAATCGTCGCAATGCGCTCGTCCTCCGACCGAACCTCAATACCGATGGCTCCCTGACCAACGCACGGCAACATCACTTCGGGCTCCAACACCGTTGCGAGCAAGCCATCGGGCACCGCATCACCTTCCAGCCTGGCCTCGGCCGTGATCCGAAAACTCAGTCGGGTTAGACCGGCGAGCGCCAGAATTGTGGCGTCCAGTTCGGCACGCTCGGCCAGCTTTTGCATGCGGGTTACGACATTTCCACGAATGTCTGGTGATTTAAGTTTCGGATTATGCGTGAGCAACTGGGCTCGGCGTCGCGTGCTGCTGGTAGCGACGACTGCGCCAGCAGGCAAGTCCTTGATTTTGAGGCCCGCGTCGAAACCGCGCCGCGCCGATTGGCCTGGCGTCCACTCTACCGATTTCGTGTCTGCCTCGTTCGCACGCAGCCATGCAGCATCGCGGTAAATCAACACGTCCCGAACATCCGCCCGTTTGCCGACCGCCCCCAGTTTTAAACCGGACGGCAACTCCGTTGGCAGGTCCTTTAAACTGTGCACCGCCAAGTCCGCCCGGTGCTTCAACAACGCAACTTCAAGTTCCTTGGTGAACAACCCCTTGGGCAATACCTTGCCTTCCTGGGCCAGCGACGCGGTCTGCAGCTTGTCGCCTGTCGTTTTAATTATTTTGAGTTCAAAACTCAGTTTCGGAAAAGCCGCCCGGCATTGCGCCAGCACCATGTTGGCCTGGGCCAGGGCCAGCGCACTTCCGCGTGTGGCGATGAGGATTTGGTTTGTTAGGGGCATGGAGAAGCGTATTGCGTGGGGCGTAGCGGTTACGATCCCATCGCCGGTTGCACGTTTCCGGGTAACGGTGCTCTCGTCGGTCCCAACAGCGCCCCCGCTTTATCCAGGATGATTTGCTCGCACCGGGCGATTTCCTGCTGACGCTGTTTAAGGCAATCATCGGCGATCGCCTGAAGATCGTCGATGTTGTACAGAAAGACGTTTTCCAAAAAATTTACTTCGGGCTCGATATCGCGCGGCACGGCAATGTCGATCAACAGCAGCGGACGGTGCCGCCTCAGCTTCATCAACGGCGCCAGCTTGGCCCGATCGAGAATGTAATGTGGAGCCGCGGTGCTACTGATTACGATATCGATGTTAGTAAACTCGTTCGCCCAATCTTCGAATCGAACCGCGCGTCCGCCCAGTTCCTGCGCCAGCGTCACGGCCTTGTCATAGGAACGGTTGGTTACCAGAATGCTCCGGGCACCGCGCGAGAGCAGGGACCGCGCGGTTTTCTCACTTGTATCCCCTGCCCCGATCACCATGACATCGCGGTCATTCACTTGGCTGAAAATCTTCTCCGCCAATTCGACCGCCGCCGATCCGACTGAGATGCTGCCCCGCTGAATGGCGGTGGTTGTGCGCACATGCTTGGCAACATTAAAGGCGCGTTGAAACGCCTTGTTTAACCGCCCGCCCGTGTGGCCGTGCTGCAGCGCCAAATCGTACGCTTTCTTGAGTTGCCCAAGGATCTCGGTTTCTCCCAGCACCATCGAATCCAGCCCGCACGCGACCCGGAATAGGTGATAAATGCTTTGGGGTTCGCTTAGACAATAGATTTCATCCGTCAGCGGGTCCCGATACTCGTGACAGGTTACCAGAAAGTGCTGCAGTTCGGAGAAAGCGCGTGGACCTTCCAGCGAAGTTGAAGCGTATATTTCCACCCGATTGCAAGTCGAGAGTATCACGGCCTCCTCTACCAATCCGGAATCCCTCAATAATTGCAGCGACGCGGGCACGCGCGCTTCCGCAAAGGCAAAGCGCTCGCGCACCGCAACCGGCGCCGAGTGGTGGCTCAGGCCAATGACAACGAAAGCCATGAATTAGCGTGGAGCTTGAGCCCTCAAGGTCGGGCTAACGGCCGACCGGTTTTCGTTCTCAGTCATTCGCCAGTCATCACATTTCACTCTCATGGATTATGAAGCGGCGAGAGAACGTTGGTTCCCCAAAACGTCAAGAGCACGAACGCGAAGCTCCCGATTGCGCCCAGCGCAAACCGTCGACCGCCCTGCGCGAATTTCCATCGCATCACGAGCAGGCCCAGGTAGATCAGCCAAACCACGGCTGACCACACGATTTTTGGATCACCTCGATATGCATGCGGGTTGTTCAGTTGCGCTAAGTCATAGGCGCCAATGGCCAGACCGACCGTCAGCAGAATAAAACCACAAAGCAAAAGCCGGCCTACTACGGCATCCAGCCGCTGAATTGACGGAAGCAACGAAAAGATCGCCTGTAGTTTGTGGAATTTGAGGTTTCGCTCCTGGGTCAAGTACATCAACGCTGCCACGCACCCCAGCCCGAACGCACCGTAAGACAGGGCCATCAAAGCAGCATGTATGCTCGTCCACGCAACCGGCAACCCTGGACGGCTGGTGTGAGGAGCATCGAGGTTTGGCATCAGCGCAAATACTCCCACACCAAACAGAATGGGCGACGCGAAGGCGCCCAGGAACCTCAGCCGCGGCCATAATCCAACTACGAGATAAGCCGCCACAATCGTCCACAAAGCGAATGTTGTAGCTTCATAGAGATTGGTTACCGGGCAGTGATTCAGTCGAAATCCACGCAGCGCCATGCCCGTCGTGTGCAGCCCGAATGCAACCAGTAGCAGAAAGTAATTAGCGTAATCCGCCTGCCGAAAGCCCTTTCGCCACAGGAAGATCGAGTAAATCATGCTCAGGCCATAGAAGCCCACGGCCAGCAGAAAAAAATGTCGGTCAGTAAACCAAGCCACGATGATAAGGGTAGCGCCACACTGGTTCGGCGCAAGCGGCAAGTTAGCCAAAGCGACCGTATTATTACTTTAACTTTTCACCGTCTTTCTGCGGTCACGACTCGACGAAGTACCCGCTTGCCTCGATTCAGGCTTGAGCGTAAAAGGGGCGCATGAATCGCCGTCAATTTCTTCAAGTTGGGGCCGCGGGATTGGCGCTCTCGGCCATCGGAGGTTATGCCGCGGAGTCTGCCGACCAAAAAAAGCGCGTCGGCCTAATCGGCTGCGGCTGGTATGGCAAGGCCGATCTCCTCCGGCTCATCCAGGTTGCCCCCGTCGAAGTCGTCTCACTCTGCGACGTGGACAAACACATGCTTGCCGGTGCCGTCGATATCGTCGCCGCGCGCCAGGCATCGAAAAAGAGGCCACGCACATATAGCGATTACCGCGAAATGCTAAAAGAAAAGGACCTCGACATCGTGCTGATCGCCACGCCGGACCATTGGCATGCGCTGCCGATGATCGCCGCGGTCGAAGCCGGGGCCGACATCTACGTCCAAAAGCCCATCAGCGTTGACATCGTCGAAGGCCAGGCAATGCTCGCCGCGGCACGTAAACACAACCGGGTTGTGCAAGTCGGCACGCAGCGCCGCAGCACACCGCACTTGATTGAGGCCCGTAACGAGATCGTCAAACCAGGCAAACTCGGCAAAATCGGGCTGGTCGAAGTCTACTGTTATTATGGTTCGGGCGGTGGCCGTGACCCGGAAGATAGCGCTCCGCCGGATTACCTCGACTGGGACATGTGGACCGGCCCGGCGCCGATGCTGCCCTACAACCGAATGAAGCATCCCCGCGGGTGGCGCTCCTTTATGGAATACGGCAACGGCACCGTAGGCGACATGTGCATCCACATGTTCGATATGGCCCGTTGGATGCTGGACCTCGGCGCTCCGCGCACCGTGAGTTCGTCCGGCGGCATTTCCATCTTCAAAGGACGCAAGGCCAACATCTCCGACACTCAAACCGCCACGTTCGATTACGGCGATTTGCAGATCGTGTGGCAACACCGCCGCTGGGGTTCCGCACCCGATCCCAAGTATCCCTGGGCAGCCACATTCTACGGCGATAAAGGCACGCTTAAGGCCAGCGTCATGAGCTACGATTTTGTTCCTTTGGATGGCGGGCAACCGGTCCACAAGGACGTCACTTACGAGTTCGAGCAATATCCTGAAGACAAGACCGAGAAAGATCTGGAACGCCACGTTGCACCCGCGATCCGCGGGCATATGAAAGATTTGCTGTTCTGCATCGCAACCCGGGGCCGCCCGGTTGCGGATATCGAGCAAGGCTATATTTCAACATCAGCCTGTATTCTGGCAAACATGTCCATGAAGCTGGGACGCAGCCTTGCCTGGGACAACAATGCCGGCCGGATTATCGGCGATGAAGAAGCCAATCGCCTCCTCCGCCGGCCTTATCGCGCGCCTTGGATCCATCCGGAACCCGCCTGATTTCAGGTCCCAATTTGCGAGTTGGACTGATCAGCCAACCGCCACGATCAGGCTGCCTTCAGCAGGCCTGCATTTAGCTCTCGCGGCTGGAACTGATGGTGCTCGGCAATCAAATGCCGCGCCGCCTCCACCTGTCCCCACACGTTCCAGAGCAGTACACCTCTGACCTGGCCGTCGCGATGGTAATAGACAACACCCTCCCGGAAGGGTTCCTTCCAATCCGCCACCGTGGCCAGCTTGGAATCGATCCGGCCCACCGCTTCATAACCAAACTCAAACAGGTCCGAGTAGAAAAATGGGAGATGCTGGTAGCGGTATTCATTTCCAGCCATATTCCTTCCCACCCAACGCCCCATGGTGTTGGCGTTGTCTTCATGCTCGACGCGCAGACGCCGCCGCAAAGCCGGGTTGTAAAACGCCGCCACGTCGCCCGCCGCATAAATATCGGGGTGACTTGTCCGCAGGAACTCATCTACGACAATCCCGTTTTCCACGCGTAATCCAGCCTGCTCCGCTAATTCTGTGTTCGGCTCGATCCCAATTCCCGCCACAACGCCGTCGACCTCAAGATCACGCCCACTGCTGGTACGCAATACCAAACGTCCGCCGCTTTTTTTCAATGCCAATAGCGTTTCGCCGGCTGCAACTTCGACACCTTTGTCGCGATAAAAACTTGAAAGAAAATCTGAAAGCTCCCCGGGAAACATTGATGAGCCAATACCCCCTCCAGGGAAAAGCATGATCACTTCTTTTCCATTAATGGCCAGGGCAGCGGCGATCTCCGAGCCAATGAATCCGCCGCCAATCACCGCGAACCGGCGCCCTTTATCAGCCAGCGCTCGCAATCGACGATAATCCGCCACGGTGCGGTAGTACATAATGGCGCCGTTTCCAAAGGGCAGACGTTTTGGCCGGCCACCGGTCGCAAGCAGGAGTTTGTCATAATGATAGTGCCGGCCCTCTTTATCCATCGCTTGCCGGTGCCACATATCGAGTTCTTCAATCCGGCGCCCCAAATGGAGTTCTGCTTCATGTTCGCCGGTCTTGCGCCAGATGCTCTCCAATGGTTTGTCCTTCCATAAGCCTTTTGTCAGCGGCGGCCGATCATAGGGCGGATCGGGTTCCTCACTTATCACGCCAATGGTGCTGTGCCGATCCACTTCCCGAATTCCCTGAACTGCAGCATCTGCAGTCATCCCACCCCCCACGATCAAGTAATTGTAGTGGTGCATACCTACTCCTGAAGCAATCTCGCCGCATACACCCCCATGCGCAATAGGTGGCATACCCGAAATTATTCACCAATCAGTTTGTGCTTGCCACAATGTGCGACTCGGCGCATAAGGCCGGCATGTTGATGCGAATCTTTCGTTCCTCTTTCATCGCTTTTTTAATGGTTCTCACCGCTCCGGTTTTGGCCGCAGATAATCCGTTTATCGGCGACTGGGCGCTAAAACTGCCCGGCGGCGCCGGCTGGCTGGGAGTCCAGGAGGCCAACGGCCAACTCGAAGCCAGCATTATGTGGATTGCCGGAAGCGTCGAACCTGTGACTTCCGCGAAACTCGAAGACGGCAAGTTGGTTCTCACGCGCGATCGTACGGTTCGGCGCCGAGTCGACGGCAAATCGGAGCGCGTCACTCGGACTGAAACAATCCGCGCGACCGTCGACGGAGACACCATTCATTGCACCAGCACTCGCCAGCGAGACGACGGACAGGGAGAAGATACCAATGAATTCAGCGGCAAACGGCAGCCGCCTGTGCCGCCAGCCCCCGATCTGGAGCACGTGAAGTACGGCGCGCCTGTGGAACTATTTAATGGAAAGGATCTGAGTGGCTGGCGTCTAACTGACAGCCACGCGGTAAACGGCTGGAGCGTAAAGGATGGAATTCTCGTCAATAACCCGGCCCAGGAAGAAGGCAAACCGCACAAACCGTACGGCAATCTTCGCACGGACCGCGTGTTCGACGATTTCAATCTGCACGTCGAGGTGCGTCCCTCCAAGGGCGAAAACAGCGGCGTTTACGTCCGCGGAATCTACGAAATCCAAGTGATGGATAGTTACGGAAAACCCACTGATTCGCACAACATGGGCGCAGTCTACAGCCGAATTAAACCCACCGTAAGCGCTGAAAAACCGCCTGGCGAATGGCAAACTCTTGATATCACCTTCGTCGAGCGCCACATGACAATCGTGCTCAACGGCACCAAAATCATCGATAATCAACCGGTCCACGGCTGCACGGGCGGCGCGTTGTTCTCGGACGTAACCCAACCCGGCCCCATCTACCTGCAGGGGGACCACACCGGCATCGAATACCGCAAGCTCACTCTGCGGCCGGTCCAGAAGTAAATCGGAGCGCCGAAGCCCGAAGGTTGAAAGAAACCCGGAACCCGAATTCCGAAACAGGACGTTTGTATTTCGGGGCTTGGTGTTCCTCGTTCTCGGGTCTTTTATGAATTCCGACTTCTTAGCCACCTCGGCCAAAGGCGAGTAACCCCTCGGTCTTTCGTGCGGCCGCCTCGCCGAGGCGGCCGGAGAACGGCCCATTTGGCACATGGGCCTTTCCAACTGAGTGGTTACAGAGGCGACCTGATTTCGGTTGTTCGCCGCTTCCGTTTTTCTTAGGTTAGATCCATCAGAACGCTTAACGTAAGTGTATCGAACTTTAAACATCCATAACTCTTATGGACACGCAGGCTCCCGCCAATTCCACTACCCGGGGATGGACCGTCGTTATTGCTGCGCTTTGCATCAATCTCATCCTGGGTGTGCTCTACGCCTGGGGCGTGATGGGCAAAGCCCTGGTCACGCAACTAGGCTGGTCTAAAGCACAAGCCTCGTTGCCGTTCACGGTGTCGACAGTCTCGTTTGCAGTCACCATGATTTTCGCCGGCCGATGCCAGGACATGATCGGCCCGCGCTGGGTGGCTATGCTGGGAGGCATTATCCTTGGCGTCGGTCTGACCGTTTCCTCATTCGCGCACACCGCCGAAGTGATGATGATCACCTTCGGCATTGTGGGGGGCATCGGAATCGGGCTTGGATATTCAGCGACAACGCCGCCATCGATCAAATGGTTTCCGCCCTCCTGCAAAGGGCTCATCACCGGGATTGTCGTCAGCGGCGTCGGGTTGGCCGCAGTTTATATGTCGCCTCTAACTGCTCATCTGATTCGCACGACCAGCATCCCACAAACGTTTGTCGTGCTTGGCGTAGGGACGATCGTCCTGGTCTCGGCCCTGGCGCAATTGTTGCAAAACCCGCCAACTGGCTACGCAGCCCAGTTGAAGACAACCAAGAAAAAGAACGCTGCCGGTCAGATGAGGATCGAGCGTGACTGGAAGGACATGCTCGCGACCAGCCAGTTTTACCGGCTGTGGCTCATGTTTGTCCTCGCTGCTTCAGCGGGCCTCATGCTCATTATGCATGTCGCGATCATCGCCAAAGAACAAGCGCGCGTCGACACTTGGGGCTTCTGGCTCATCGCAATTCTCGCGTTGTGCAATACCGCCGGCCGGCTCCTCAGCGGCTTCCTCTCCGATCGCATCGGTCGCACCAGGACCATGGTGATGGCCTTTGCGCTCCAGGCGCTAAACATGTTCAGCTTTTCGCATTATACCACCCCGTCGCTCCTTGTATTCGGATCCGCTTTTACCGGCCTGTGCTACGGCACAATATTTACGCTCTTTCCTGCGACCACAGCCGATTACTATGGCGTGCGGAATCTGGGTGTGAACTACGGTCTGATGTTTACTGCTTTTGGAGTCGCCGGTGTCACCGGCCCCTATGTCGCCGGTCGGATTCGTGATGCGTTCGGAGCTTACGGCCACGCCTATACTGTCTCAGCCATTATGCTCTTAATCGGAGTCGTTCTGGCATTAACGGTTAAAGCGCCGGAAGACCGCCGGACCGCGGCGTCAGCCGCTACCGAACCAGAGCTGGCACACACCAGTTAACTTCGAGCCGCTCAGCTCAAAAGCTTGGCGATCGCCTGGCGCAGGTCGACGAAGGAGAACGGTTTTGCCAATAGCGCATCCACTTGGCTCGCTAAACAAGCACCCTGCTGCACATACGCGCTGATCATGAGCACCGGCTGACGGGGCGCCTTCTGCTTGATCTGTTTCGCCAGCTCGTCGCCTTGCATCCGCGGCATCATATAGTCCGTAATGACAAGATCAAACCGACCGGGCTCAAACATCGCCAAAGCCTCGCGCCCGTCCCGCGCCTCCGTTACTTCGTGCTCGTCGACCGAAAGCAGCATGCGGATCGCCTCCCGCACCTGGCTTTCATCCTCCGCCAGGAGAACCTTCTTTCGCACTACCTTCGGTTCCGACATAACTCATCCGCCAATCCGTAATGAGCATGTAGGAAACCACTCGCAAAAATGAGAATTTTACCCTTGCTTTCATTGGGATACAACAACTTACGCAAATGTCCTAATCCGGCCACTCTGAGTAGAGCCCCGTCCTCTATTTGAACTTGGCGGAGTTGTTTCTTTCGACTTCGATCCCGGTTAGCTCGCGAGATACCAATTCCGTTCCTAAGCCGGGCTGGAAATCATCAAATGCGCTCGATACTCGGTTGGTGATTGGCCCAACACGCGTTTAAACACGCGATTGAAATGGGTCAGTGACTGAAATCCAACCTCATAAGCAATTTCACTCACCCGCAGGTTCGGATTAAGCAGCAGGTTCTTCGACTTCTCAATCCTCACTCTGGAGAGGTAATCCGTAAAGTTGACTCCGGCGATTTTCCGAAACATTTTGCAGAAATAGAACGAGCTCATGCAAACCGCCTTCGCCACTTCCCCCAGGCTCAGGTCTTCCGCCTGGTGTTCCTGGATATATTCCTTGGCCTTTGTAATGGCTGGCGGCTCAGAGTTTTCGCGTCGCACGACAACCTGATTGCTCAGCATTGTCAAATGTTGCGCAAAAATTGTTAGTAATGAGGTAATCGACGCCTGCTGCTTCGGCGACACCACCCGCGTCGCGAAATACGCTTCCTTTAATTGCGCAGGTTCGGTTTCCATGCCCAGTTCCTCAGCCCTCGCCGCCACCCGGTCAAACTGCGCCGCCGTTGGCTTTTTCGCAAAAACTTGACCTGTCATCAAGTAGCCGATCAGTCTGTCCCCAAGTCGGACGGGAACCGCCGTCTCGCACAAACCTGAAGGGCAAACCATTGTATGCGCCTGGTCGCGCGCAGCCTGGGAAAGCTTTTCCTGCATTTGCAGGCAGGAAGCGCATGCGCGGCTTTTCTCGGACATTATGGCGCAATAAGGCGACTCGTGCCGTTTTCCATGCAAGGGCAGTTGCCATGATTCCACCGGTCGCAGCGTCACCGGCAATCCCGTCGCTTCCGTAAACGCGCGCTCATAATCCTGATACACTTTCGACTGCGTGAGCGCCTCAATCAGGCTGCGATCGGCCGAGGGACTGCCGTTCGCGCCGTTTGGCGGGGTCAGCTTGGGCACTACCGGCGCCTTAACCACCAGCGCATCGACGCGCCCCGGCCGCGACAGACAGGATAGAGGCTCGAGGACCGCTGCACCAGTGGCTTCGCCGTAGGGCTTCGCATATCTTGTGTTCATGACGCCAAGATATGAGTATATATCGTCAACTACAATTGGGGGACGCCCTGAGCCTGCGTTGGTATCCCAGCTTACCAGCCTAAGGGTTTCCCTTAGCCCCATCCCCCGGTAAGTCCGCGTCCTTACCCTCGGGTTTTGGCCGCGTCTCGCTGCCAGCCCGAGTAGGATTTGTGGCACTGCTTAGAGGGGTCGCCAGATTGACCTCTTTAAAATCTTCGCGCCCTCTCATGCGGTGGTTTGCTCCTTGGCAACCCCGGATTTCCATGGTTCATTCCCCCGCGCAAATGGCGACCGACGAAACCAATAGCCTCATAGAACAACGCAAAGCCAAGCTGGCGGCCTTGCGCGCCAAAGGTATCGACCCGTTCAAGAACAAGTTCGTTCCCACCGAAACCTGCGCTCACGCTCATGCCAACTACGTGGAAGGCCACGAAATTTCGGTTGCCGGCCGCGTGACCGCCCATCGCTCTATGGGCAAAAGCATGTTCATCGATGTTCGCGACCAGACCGGGCGGCTTCAGGCGTATGCGCAAAAGAATGTTCTGGGCGATGAACCCTTCGACGTCTTTCGGCACCTGGACCTCGGCGATTTTATCGGCGCAACCGGCACGCTGTTCACGACCAAAACAGGTGAAATTTCGCTGCGCCTTACGTCTTTCACCATCCTCGCCAAAGCCTTGCGCCCTCCGCCGGAAAAATGGCATGGCCTGGCGGATACCGAAATCCGTTACCGCCAGCGCTACCTCGACCTCGTGGCGAACCCCGATGTCAAAGAGGTCTTTCTTAAACGCAGCCAAATCATTCGCGAGATCCGCAACTTCCTTCAGGAACGCGGATTTGTTGAAGTCGAGACGCCGATGATGCAGGCCATCCCCGGCGGCGCGGCCGCGCAACCATTCGTCACGCACCACAACGCGCTTGGCTGCAGCTTTTACCTCCGGATTGCACTCGAGCTTTACCTCAAACGCCTGCTGGTTGGTGGCATCGACAAGGTCTTCGAGATTGGCCGCAACTTCCGCAATGAAGGCCTGTCGCGCAAACATAATCCAGAGTTCACCATGCTCGAAGCGTACCAGGCTTACGGCGATTACGAGAGCATGATGGAACTGGTGCAATCCATGGTCTGCCGCGTTGCACAGAACGTGCTCGGCTCGCTGCAAGTTGAGCATAAAGACTCTGAGGGCAAGGTCACCAAGACGATCGACCTCACCCCGCCCTGGCGACGCATCAAATACAAAGACATAGTTCGCGAGCGAGCCGGGGCCGATTGGTTCGACATTTCGCCATCCGAACGCCGCGAACGTGCCGTCAAACTGGGCGCCGAGATCGGCAAGGAGTACGAAGATTTCGAGATCACCCAGGCCGTCTTTGAAAAACTGATCGAGCCGACCTTAATCAACCCCACGTTTGTCACCCACGCGCCGAAAGAGCTGATCCCGCTGGCGAAACTCGCTCCCGAAGATCCTTCCACCGTCGAGGTATTCGAGTGTTGCATCAACGGTCAGGAAATTGCTCCCGCGTACACCGAACAAAACGATCCGATCGAACAACGGGAGCGGCTCGAGCACCAGGCCGGCGGCGAACAACAAAAACTGGACGAAGACTTTCTCATTGCCCTCGAGCACGGCATGCCTCCGGCCGGCGGCATGGGCATGGGCATCGACCGCCTCTGCATGATGCTGCTGGGCCAGGAAAGCATAAGGGATGTGATCCTTTTCCCGCAGCTTAAACCGAAGTAGATTTTGCATTGTACATGGCAAACACATCCGTCGAACAAGAGAAAGCTGCGCCGGCTCCATCCGATTTCATCAGGGATATCGTGGCTGCTCACGTTAGTGAAGGGCGCTACCCTCAAATTCATACGCGCTTCCCGCCCGAACCCAATGGCTATCTCCACATCGGCCATGCCAAATCCATTTGCCTGAACTTCGGCATCGCGCGCGAGTTCGGCGGCGTTTGCAATCTCCGGATGGACGACACCAACCCGACCAAAGAGGACGTGGAGTATGTGGATTCCATCACTGAGGATGTCAAATGGCTCATCAGTGGCTGGGCCGACGACCGCCTTGGTCTCAAACCCAAAGGCAAAACGCCCGAAACGAAGGCGGTCAGCGGCCAAGAGGACTTTTACCAGCCGGCAATCGTCGCCCCTCAAACCTCAGAGCCGCTGGAACCCTTTTATGCTTCCGACTATTTCGACCAGTTATACGAATACGCGCTGCAGCTTATTCGCAAGGGAGTCGCATACGTAGACGACCTTTCTGCGGAGGACACGGACAAATATCGTGGCGCTCCTGATCGCCCCGGCAAGGAAAGCCCTTACCGCACTCGGTCGATCGAAGAGAACCTCGACTTGTTCACCAGGATGAAGAACGGAGAATTTCCCGATGGCACCCGCACGCTGCGCGCGAAAATCGACATGGCTTCGCCGAACGTTTGGATGCGGGACCCGGTCCTCTACCGCATCCGCCACGCCGAGCACCACCACACCGGCAACAAGTGGTGCATCTACGCTCTGTATGACTTCGCCCATTGCCTGAGCGATTATATCGAAGGCATCACCCACTCGATTTGCACGCTCGAGTTTGAAGTCCATCGCCCGCTTTATGATTGGATTCTCGAAAACCTCGGCCTGCCGCGCCCGCTCCCACATCAGTACGAATTCGCCAAACTGATCCCGAACTACACGATCGTGTCCAAACGCAAGCTCATCCAGCTCGTTAACGACGGCGTGGTGAACGGCTGGGACGATCCCCGGATGCCCACTATCTCGGGCTTGCGTCGCCGCGGTATTCCCGCCTCGGCCCTGCGCGACTTTGTGATGAGCGTTGGCGTCACGAAGTATAACAGCGTTACTGACATCGCCGTTTTCGAGCACACCGTCCGCGAGGATCTCAATCGCCGGGCGCTGCGCCGTCTGGCAGTGCTGCGCCCGCTGAAAGTTGTCCTCACGAATTATCCTGATGGTCAAACCGAAGAACTCGATGCGGTAAATAATCCCGAAGATCCATCCTCCGGCACGCGCAAAGTCCCATTCAGCCGCGAGTTGTTCATCGACCGTGATGATTTTATGGAACAAGCGCCGCCCAAATTCTTTCGGCTTCGCCCGGGCGGCGAGGTCCGGCTTAAATACGCCTACATTATCAAATGCGATGAACTGATCAAAGACGCCCAGGGCAACATTGTTGAATTGCGCTGCACGGCGGACCTGGGCAGCAAGACCGGTGGCCCCACTGCTTCACGCAAGGTGAAAGGCACTATCCATTGGGTTAGCGCGCGTCAGAGCGTCGATGCTACAGTCCGCCTGTACGATCGTCTCTTCACGGTTCCTGAACCGGATGCCTCAGGCGATTTCAAGCAACACCTCAACCCGCACTCGCTCGAAACACTCACGGCGAAATGCGAGCCCAGCCTCGCGCAAGCAACGCCGGACCAGCGCTACCAATTCGAACGCCTGGCCTACTTCACCCTCGATAAAGACAGCGTTCCCGGAAAACTGGTTTTCAACCGCACGATCACGCTTAAAGACACCTGGGCAAAAGAAGCGCAAAAAGGCAAATCGGCCTAGAACCCATCTCATAAATAGGGAACGGGTGCGTTGCCTGGGATTTGGGGCTGGGGCAAGGCGCGAGAAGGGAGCATATCCGCACGGATCTGTAACCGACGAGCAACGCAGCCCCAGGCCCAAAGAACGGCAACCCGAAGGGCTGTGCTCTGGCGGGCGGCGGGCGTTGTTGCTCCTCGGTCACAGAGCGCACGGCTATGCTCCCTCGTCGCGCCTCGCCAGCCGCCCGCCAGAGCACAGCGCACCCATTCCCTATTTATGAGATGGGTTCTAAGTCAGCCCGCTTTCTTCATCTGATCCATAACCGCCTGCGAACTGCAGTACTGGTTGAACCGTTCATCCAGCCAGCATTTGCGAACATCATCCAGCAGTTTGACGAGCTCCTGAAAGCCATGCGGCTTCACTCGATAATCGAACACGCCCAACTGACGTGATCGATCAATATCGGCCTGTAACTTTGACGAAGTCAGCACCACTACCGGCAGAAGATCAAACTGATTACGGCCTCGCAGCCATTGCAGCACGTCGAAACCATCCATCCACGGCATTTTCAAATCCAGCAGCACCAGCCCGGGCAATGGATACTTCTCCCGCTTGGCGTAGATCCCTGCACCCGACAAGTAATCAATCGCTTCCTGCCCGTTGCGCACGACCTGCAGCGGATTGGGAATGCCGGCCCGGTCGAAAGCCCGGCTCATGAGAAAGATGTCGTTCTCCTCATCCTCGGCCACCAGGATCGGCACGTTGTCAAGCATGCTCATAGCTTCCTGCGCCCACCCTAAGCCGCAGGCCCTTGGTTTCGCTTTACTATGGCATACCTGCTCCGCGAAAACAAATTCCCCAGCCAACCTTGCCTATCAGGTGTTCTCCTCCGCCATGTAAATCGTAACCAGACGATCAATCGCTGTTCTTTTCCGCTTGCAGCTTCAATATAGGCAGCCCTGGCTTTTGAGCCAAGTCGCCATGCCCCAGCGCGTTGACTGTGTGTAGCCACAAATCGATCAAACTCCTTACTTTTACTAAGTCCAAGCGCTGATGCACCTGGGGGTAACGGCTCAAATTTTCCCGCGCCAATCGCAACAAGGCCGCCGCCGGCCCGAGCCGCTGCTTCTGCATGTGCACGAATGCTCCGGCTAACTGGATGAGCCCCTTGTAAAACCGGTCGTTGGCCTGACCGCGCTGTGGGAGCCAAATCGTCTCGAGTACTTCGTGCGCTTCAAAGTAAAGGCCCCGGTTGAAACAATCAAAATACCCAAGGTAATGCGGGTCCATCGTTTGACCTTTAAACGCTTCAATGATCGAGTCGATCTTCTTGCTTTTGTGGCTCAACGTGCAACCAGCCTATCTATCCGCCGCGAAACCCAAAAGGATGATCTACTAAAGCTAGCACTGTTCGCGGTTGCGTGGTTTCAGCAAGCTCTTTGCACCCGATAAACCACCTTCTCACTCGACATCTGGGGTTGCCTCTATCACCCTTGCGGTCATGGCAAAGCCAGCTTTGGGCCGAGGTCTGGGCGCGCTGTTGGGTGGCAACGCCGTTGCTAAACCACCCCTCCCGGCCGCCGCACCTTCCGCTCCAGCACCCGCCGAGGACACACGCGAACGCGTGCGGCAGGTTCCGCTCAATTCCATCGTCCCGTGCCCTTTTCAGCCGCGCAAAAATTTCGCTCAGGAAGCTCTGCGTGAACTGGCCGATTCCATCAAAGAACAAGGCATAGTCCAACCACTGATCGTGCGCGAGCGCAACGGTCACCTCGAACTGATTGCCGGCGAACGACGTTGGCGCGCCGCTCAGCTTGTGGGCCTGCCCGAGGTTCCCGTCATCCTTCGCCAGGCCGATGATCGCGCCGTGCTCGAGCTGGCGCTGATCGAAAACCTGCAGCGGGAGAACCTCAATCCGATCGAAGAGGCCCAGGGCTATTCCCAGCTCATCGAGCAATTCCAGCTTACGCAGGAGGAAGTCGCCGCTAAAGTGGGCAAGAGTCGCGCGGTGGTTGCCAATGCGTTGCGCTTGCTCAAGCTGCCGCCCGAGCTGCAAGGCTGGCTGCGTGACGGGCGGTTATCGGTTGGCCATGCCAAAGTCTTGTTAGGCCTCACGAGCGACAAACAGCAAAAGCTTGCGGGCAATCGTGTCCTGCGCGACGGACTAAACGTCCGCCAGACTGAAGCCCTGGTAGCTCATTTGCAACAAAGTGCGGCAAGCGGCCTGCCTGCCGCTCCGCTCACTCCAAAAGCCCGCGACGCCCATGTCGCCAGCCTTGAGAACAAACTGCGCGAGCGCCTCGGCACTAAGGTTCACCTGAAGTATTCCGCCGGCAAAGGCGCCCTCGAAGTCACCTTCTTCAGCGACGCCGAACTTGAACGCATTCTTCAGCTCCTCGGCATTCCCACCGAGTAGAGTTTAGTCCATCGGCTTGGCCGTAAACACAAGCGAGTCGCCCTTCACTTCAATCGACTGCAAGCGATTGAGCGCTACGGAATCACTTGCATTCTCGTTGATATCATTGGCCAGGTTCTGCATGCGGATTCGATCCATGTACAGCGGCGGGACCGGTTTGCCCTTTACCGAGAGTGTCTCCAGATGCGCGGCGAGAATGCCGTTGGTCAATCCCAGCGCAACCGTGCCGATGCCGTTTAGATAACGTCCGCGGAATAGCGGCAGGCCCAATTGCGACAACGGCAAACTTACTTCCGTTTTCAAAACGCTGTTCGTGACGATCACGAAGACTTTTCCACGCCAGGGTTCGGCCCCAGGCACCACGCCCACCAGCGCATTGATCTCGTCCGCTGTCAGCGACAATGACGGAGTAGGACGCCCGCCGCGTATCGCATCGATGAACGCATCCAACCGCCGCTGCACCTGGTCCAACTGGTCCTTGGGCATATGGACAACCGGGAGCGGGGTCGGCTGGCTGTCGGTGTACTCTCGGACCATCTGCCGCAACTGATGCAAGCCAAGAAGGAATGCCAACAGGATTGCGACCAGGCAAACAATCCCGGTCAGGCAACCATAGAACAAACAGCCGCGGGCAGGCTTGGCGGGAGGCGAAGTCGTCACGCGAACTTTCCCTCGTCTCTCATCGCGTAACTCTCAAGCTGCTCAAACCACTTTGTGCCGGCCGGCGAAGAAATAAATCACCGCCCCAAGCAAATTCACGAAAATGATCACCAGCACCCAGACGATTTTTTCAGTATCGCTGAGGCTTTTGTTGCGGATGGCGTCGATCAGCATCCAAACCCAGAACAGGAGTCCCGCCAGGG
>CAZUVM010000171.1:0-35401 GCA_964623885.1 uncultured Verrucomicrobiota bacterium | reverse complement strand
TCGTCTTGCCTGCCCCATTCGGCCCAAGGAACCCGAACACTTCGCCCTGGTTCACCGACAGGTTCAGGCCGTTGACCGCTCGTTTTACCGGGGAGCCCGAGCTGCGGTTGCGATACTCAACACAGAGGTTTTCGATTCTCAAAATCGGCTCCGGCCGGGCCGTCTTTTCAGCGGGCGCGCTGGGCGCCGGCTCAGGGCTTATACGGTCTAGCGACATGCTCGCATTCATAGTCTTCGCCCTCACTGTTTGCTGTTGGCAGCCTGGTTCTTTTCGACCTGGCGAACCAGGTTGTTATACTTGTTAACGACGTCGTTGCGATCCTTCACCTCATCGTTGAACTTTTTGACGAACTCATCCCGCTGGGCCACCAGCTCTTTCATGGCCTCGTTCTGTTTTTGAATCCCGTCGTAGGCCTCCTTCAACTTTCCTTGCAGGTTCGATACCGCCCCTTTGTATTCGGTGATCTGGTTGGTCAAACCCTCGGCCGTAATCTGCAACCGGTTGAGCTCGAGCCTCTGGCTGATAATGAGATCGACGTTGGTTTTGGCCTCCCCTTTAAGCTCGGTGAGCCGGGCATCCATCTGCGCAATTTGCTGGTCCATCGTTCGGATGGAATTGGTGTAACCTTGGATGGCGGCTGATTTCTCATAAACCGACTGCTCCAGTTTTTGGATTTCATTGCGCTGGAGCGTCTGGCCATACCACTGGTACACGCACAAACCACACAGGCTGAGCGCTACAACGATAAGCAGGTTCTGCTGGAAATTTTTCATTTTAGTTCAGGAGCGACCCGGAGCCGCTTTTACGGCGATGGCGACACGCTGAATGCCGGCGCGTTTGACAAAATCCAGCACATACATCACCGAGCCATGCGTGGCATCCCTTGTGCCGGTGATGTAAACAGGGAGGTTGGTGTTGAAGCTGTAGCGGTTGGTCAACAGCGTCTCAAGATCGGGAAAGGAGATCGGCTTGCTGTCCATCACCACCTGCCCATTCCGATCCACAGTCAGAGTGACCATGTCCGGTTTGGCGGTCGAGGTCGCCACCGTCGCGGTGGGCAGGCTGGCCTTCAGGGTGCGAACTTTCTGCATCTGCAGGCTGACCATCATGAACGAGGCGAGGAGAAAGAACATGATGTCGATCAAAGGAATGATCTCCAGCCGCGTCCGGCGTTTACGAAGTGGGGAACGGAGTTTCATTGAGCCGCTTGGGTTTCTTTGCCACCCACAGCAAAGGCGACTTTCTGCACGCCCGCCGCCCGGACGACCTGGTAGACATCCACCATCGCCCCGTGCAGCGCATCACGGTCGCCGCTGATGTAAACCGGCAGGTTGGTATCAACCCGGAAGCGATTGCTGATTACGACGCCCAGGTCTGCCAGCGAAATCGGCTCCTTTTGGAACCAAACCTTGCCCGCCTTATCAACCGCAATGTTCAGCATGTCCGGCTTGAAATCATGTTGCGCCTCGGTGGCGGATGGCAGGTCAACTTTGATGTTCTGGGTGCTATCCATGCTCAGACTGACCATCATGAATGAGGCGAGGAGAAAGAACATGATGTCGATCAAAGGAATGATCTCGATGCGCGAATGTTTCCGCCGATACGGCGTGGTCAGGTTCATTTGACTTCCTCCCGGTTAAGCTTTCCGGCATTGGCCAGCACTTCCACATTGCTGGCCGCCGTTTCGAGCTCGAATTGCAGCCGCGCCAGTTTTCCCGAGAAGTAGTTCAGCGGAACGAGGGCAACGATGGCGATCAACAGGCCGCACGCCGTCGCAATGAGCGCTTCGCCAATACCGCCAGTCACAGCCACGACCGATAACTCGGCCGAACCGACCTTGAGGAACGCGCGCATCAAGCCGGTCACCGTGCCGAGCAATCCCAGCAAGGGCGCCAATGTGACCAGGGTGTCCAGCACATTGAGGAACCGGCCCGCTCGTTCCAACTCGATCCCCGCCGCCATCTGCAACGCCACCGGAATCGACTCGTGCTCGTGCTCGAGGCTTTGACGGATCATCCGGACGACGGGGTCGTCGCAGCCCTGCGCGATCTTTTGGCCTTCCTCGACATCCGAGTGTTCCAGCGCCGCCAGCAGGCGTCCCCGGCGTTGAACATCCCGTTTGGCACCCTCCCGCAGCCACCAGAACGCGCGTTCACCGACGACCGCGACTGCGGCCAGGGCACACAGGAGAATCGGCCACATCACCGGGCCGCCTTTAAGGAAGAATTGGAATACAATGTTGGCTAACATAAATGCGAGATTTTAGTCCCTTTGGAGTTTGTAATGGATTGTTGCTTCATAAATCCGCGTGCCCTTCTCGGGAGGCACTGTCCAGTGGCGTTTCACAAAATCCATGGCGCCGCGGTCCAGGATGGGGAATCCGGAAGACTGCAAGACTTCTATCGTGTTGATTAACCCCGCGTCGTCCACCGTCATGCGGAGAGTCACGGAGCCCTGTTGCCCCTGCTCCAAAGCGATCTTGGGGTAAGGCGGTTGAGGCCGATCTCCGCCACTGCCGGTGGTGTCGAGCACCGTCGGTTGCGAGCGCAGCGGAGCGACTTGTTTCAAGGGCGTGACCGGCGGCGCCTGCGCGATTGCATTGGGGACCACGAGATTGCCAATCGTGGGCACCGAGAAATTGATGTTCGGAGCTTCCGGCGTTACGACCACCACCTGAGGTGTATCCGCCGGCTCCTGATTATTCTGCTCCTCGGTTTGCTGTTGGGACTGGACTTGTGGCGGAGGCGGCAGCGGTTCAACAATGACGGCGCTCGCCTCTTCTATCGGCGGGAGAGGCCTTATCCTGATCAACGCGGGCTTGGATCCGAAGATCCCGATCAGCAGGAAAAGGATGCAAATCGAATTCACCCAGGCGAGCTTTCGATTCGGGTCCCGGTCGGCAGCGTGAACCGCAACCCGGGCCAACTCGGACTCCAACTGGTAACCGAGCTCAGTTCGATTTGCATCCAACAGGTTCATTTTCTCGCTTTCTTTCAAAACACGTAGCTGAGGCCGGCGAAGAACCCGAGGCGCTGGCCATATTGGGCCGCGTTCACGCCCACGCCCGCCCCGTTGCGGAGCTGGTAGACGTTGTCCGTTATGTTAACCACATCGAAGCGGACGCGAATGTGCTCCTTGCCCCGGATATTGAATCCTTCCTCGATGCCCATGTTGACTGAATAGTAGGAAGGGACGGTCGCGCCGTTGGGGATGGTGGAACCGTCGGGAGCTGTTCCGTCGGTGCGCAGACCGCTGCCGTAAATGGCATCGACATACACCCGCGTGCTGCCGCGAGTGCGTTTCCACAAATAGGAGGCGCCGAACGACCCCGTGACCCGCTGATCGTGATCGAGGTTAATCCAGTGGTCCCGCACATACGCGAGATCGGCCGGGTCAAAAAGGAACTGGGAGGAAACCCAATTCTGGCCGCGCGCGACCGAATACGCCACATTGGCATAGGTCGAAAAGCCGCCGACGGTATAGCTTGTGGTGAACTCTGCCCCGTAGATTTCGCCTTTCTCGTAATTAAAGGAGGAAAGGATCAGCGTCTGCCCGAACAGGCCGTCGTCGAGCTGGTTCTTTGCGGTTTTGTAGTAGCCATCCAGGCCGGCCTGCAGCCCGGTGGTTATTTTCTGGCTGACGCCGGCATCGAAATAATTCGCTCGTTCCGCCTTCACCGGGTCGTTCTGGTCGGTCGCCGAGGCGTTCGAAGTATTGTCGAACTTTTGAATCGTGGTGGTGTTGACGTTTTCCAGCGGAGGCGGTGTGAAGTAGCGCGCGTAACCCGCGTGCAAGGTGGTTGAATCGGTCGGTTCATAAATTAGATTCACCCGCGGGCTGGGCTGGTTTTCCTTGTCGAACGAGGCGTAATAGAGGTCCCAGCGCGCGCCGTAGTTCAACGTGACCTTGGGAAGGATTTTCCATTCATCCTGCAGGTACAGCCCGAAGAACAGGGCATGCGAATCCGTGTTGTCGACGATCGGGAAGGCCGGCTGGCCAGGAATGGGATCGCCGTTGGGGTCCGTGGCGAACACGGTTGTGGTGGTATCGGCTGAGAGCGACTCCGCCAGGACCATCATGCCGCCGCGAAGTGTGTGCTTTTCTCCCAGCGCGTAGCTTGCGTCGAACTGCGCCCCGCCCGAATAAAGCCGGCGATCGACGTCGCTGGTCACCCCGTCGAAATAAAGATCGCCAACCGGGTCAGGACGGAAATGGACGGTGCTGGCCCGTCCATAGCCCGCCAACTGATAATTCAAATCGCCAACCGATTTCTGGTAGGCGACGACGCCGTAGTAATTCTGCTCGTTCTGGTTCTCGTCCAATTTGCTGGAGTCAAAATTTCCCGGGACCCATTGGATGCCTCCGGGGGAGGTGCCGGCCGGCAGTCCGGGCGTGTTCGGAATCTGGAAGTCGCTATACGAGGCGCTGCCCATAAAGCTGATGCGGCTGCTATCGTCCAGTACATAGGATAAGTAAGTGAAAGCCTTGTACTGGTCCGTGATGTCATGAATGGGCGCCCAACTGGACGTGGGGTTCTCGATGCCAATCCCGTTGTGGTTGTAGCTGCCGTTGGCAAAGTAGTTGAAGTTCCCTTCGGAACCGCCGACCTCAAAGCTGGGGTTAATGGTCTCATACTTGCCGCCATACATCGAAAGTTCACCTCCCGGGGCAAACGCGCCATTCTTGGTGTGGATGTCGACAATGCCCGCGGTGCGAAACCCGTATTGCGCCGGCAAGGAGCCGGTGATCAGGTGCAAACTGTCGACGAACCGGGCGCTCAGCTCCTGGCCGAAGCCGGTGACGCCCTCTGGCAGGAGCACGTCATTAACGCGGTATTGCAGATTGGCGTGTTCGCCGCGCAGATGCAAACCGCCGTTGGCGGCGGAATCCTGGGCCGTGCCGGGGGCCCGGAGCAGCACCTGGTTAATGGAAGTATTCTCGCCGGCCGGCAATGCCTGGATGGCCGATTGATTGATGGTGTATTCCGTTGCGCCCAACTCGGGCACAATCTGCTCCCGTGCCACGTCGAGTTTGCCGACGACGGTGGTCGGGGCCAGTGTGACTATATTGGTCCCGCTCGCGGGTTTCGACGCATCTGACGCGGCAGGCGCATTTGTGGATTGGGCGAGCGATACGCCTCCCCAAGTGAGCGAAACCAGGAGGATGGCCGCTCGAGGAAGCCGTGTGCCGAGCGCCACCGCGCAGTTCTTGGACTCCGGCCGGTTTTTCGGTAAGTCTAAATTCATAATTTAATTAGCTGTTCTAACGTTTACAATTCAAAGTTCTTGTTGCTGACAATGACGGACGAATTGCTGCTGGTTTTAAAATGCCTGCAGAAGGCCCGAAGAACGGGTTGGGACAGGCAGGTTAATCTAAGCAAATGCGCGGATCCCTTGCGCCAATGCCGGAGCAGAGACTGCGCACAACGGAAGAACTAAGCGAGCGGGGGAGCTCGGCTTGGGGCCAGCCGATAATCGAAGGAAAAAACGACCGGAAGGTATTCCGGGCAAACGAAGTGGCTCCATATAGAGGGAGCCGAAACGATAACTGACGGTGCGGAACCGGGATGAACCGAGTGATGCTGGAGCCGAGTGACGAGGCAGGTATGAGCCGGGCTCTGCGCGTCCTTGTGAACAAAGTTGTGAAGGTCGGGCGAGATTTGGAGCGCGAACACCCAAACCCAGAGCGTGAACATTAAGGCCACGGCCGCGAAACGGCCGGAGTTATGCCGATGCTTGAATGTCGTGAATTTGCTCACGCTCGCTTTGCAATTAAGCACCGGCGGCAAATTAGCGCAAGGGGATTGTAAAGCGAAGCCGCTTTTGCGCTGTGTAGCAGCAAAATGGCGATTACCTAACCCGACTTACGTGCTCAGTGCGCTAACATCTTGCCAACCACCTCCAACTTATTGTTCCGAGGTGCGCCAATGAATAGGAGTCCAAAGGGACCACGAACTCGGCAGGCGGCGTCCGCATGCCAATCAACTACATCCCCGCCTGCCCAGTCGCCGGCGCTACCTCCCCATTCCCCGCTATATGGAGCTATCGGGAGCAAAAATTTTACCGGTCGGGCGGCTTAAAAAAGAGCGAGACTCGTGACCTGTCTCCTACACCGTAACCGGTTGGCGGAGTACGGAGCTCTCGCACTCGCGGATGCGTTGGGAGAGGAATTGTTGCTCGGATTTGAGGTCGGTAAGCTTGAGAGCCTGGCGAAAGCAGTCCAAGGCGGTGGTGTGATTACTTTGTCGGATTTCAAAATCACCCAGGACGGCGTAGAGCAGGTAATAGGAGTTCAGCTCAGAGCGATGGCGAATGGATTGAAGGGCGTCGATGCCGGCGGCCGGGCCTTGCACGTTGGCCAGGGCGACGGCACGATTCAGCGCGACGATCGGGGAGTTATCGACTGCGAGCAGTTGATCGTAGAGCGCCAGAATGCGTGGCCAATCGGTCGAGTCATAGTCCGGCGCGGCACAGTGACACGCGGCTATGCCGGCCTGGAGGTGATACACGCTGAGATGCTCGCCGGAGGCGGATTGGGCGAGATGGAACAGAGCGCGCGCGATTGAGGCATTGTCCCACCGGGATCGGTCCTGCTCCTGAAGACGCAACAGGTTGCCATCACCATCGACGCGGGCGGCGAGGCGCGCCGCATTGAAGAGCATCAGCGCGAGCAGGGCATGGGTCTGGGGCTGGTTACCGGCGGGATGTTCGGCGAGCAAACTGGTCAGGCGAATCGCTTCACGGCAAAGCTCTTCGCGCACGAGGGAGTCGCCGCTGGATGCTTTGTAACCTTCGTTGAACAACAGATAAAGCGCCTGCAGGACGCCATCGAGCCGCCGGGTCAGTTCCTCGCCGGCAGGGATCTCGAAAGTGATGCCGGCATCGCGGATCTTTTGCTTGGCACGGACCAGTCGTTTGGCCAGCGCGGCGTCGGTGGTGAGGAAGGCGCGGCTAATCTCGGTAATGCCGAAGCCGCAGAGGGTTTTGAGCGCGAGAGCAACCTGGTCCGGCAGGGGGATTTCGGGGTGGCAGCAAACAAACATCAGGCGCAGGCGATCGTCGGCGATTTCCTGGTCGGCGAAAACGGCCTCATCGGGGCCGCCGCCCGGGCGATCCATCAACCGCACGATCTCGGCTTCTTTCTCGCGGAAGACCTTTTGTCGGCGGACGACGTCGAGGGCCAGGTTGCGCGCGGTGCGCATGATCCAGGCGGAAGGATTTTGGGGAACGCCGTAAAAAGGCCAGGTTTGCAGTGCGCGGGCCAGTGCTTCCTGGACGACATCTTCGGCGAGGGTGAGGTGTTCGAGGCCGAAGATGCCGGTGAGGGTGGCGACCATTTTGCCGGCTTCGTGGCGGAAAAGGTGCTCGAGGACTTGGGAGACCTCGGGCCTGGTAGGGACGGCGACCCCGGCGTCCGCAATTTCTGACGCTGAGGACAGAGGAGCCGAGTCTGCGATGCCCGTGTTTGTGCTTAAGGATTCGGCCATTTGCTATTGGAGAAGACGGGGACGCCGAGGACCGGCCTTCGCCCGAAAACGGGCTACGGCCCGGCAAGGCGGCGTCCCTACCGACAAGAACGGCGTCAACCTTGCGGTGCGACGTAGACCATCCAGGAAACGCCGAAACGGTCTTCGACCATGCCGAATTTTGGTGAAAAGAACGTCGTTGTCAGAGGCATTTCGACTTTGCCGTCTTTGCCCAGAGCGGCAAACAGTTTGTCGGCGTCGTTCACGTCGGGCACGGTAACGGAAAGCGCAAACCCGTCGAAGTTTGGTTTGCCTTCGCAGCGCCCGTCGGAGGCCATGACGGTGGCGCCGGCAACCTTGAAGGTGGCGTGCATGACCTTGTTGTCGGAACCGGGCGGGACCATGCCTGGCTTCGGTGGTTGGGGCGCGTCTTTGAAGCGCATGACGGCGGTTATCTCGGCGCCGAGGGCCTGGCGATAAAATTCGAGCGCCTCTTCGCAGCGGCCGTTGAAGAATAAATAAGGTTGGAGAACGCGTTTATCTGCGGATGCCATAATTGTGAGTAGGTTTTTGGTTAAGGTTTGATGGGTTCAAGAAAGTTTTTTCGTGGCGGAGGGGAACAACGCTCCCCTCCCCATGAACCGAAGACGAACAGCCCCCTCACCCCGGCCCTCTCCCCATCGGATGGGGAGAGGGAGAGGCAAACGAAGTCCACAGAAACATGATTCACCACGGCTTCGTCGGCTGTCGAGGTTCATGGGTTGAATGCGCGAGTTCGCTCGGGGAAATCTCCCCCCGGCCCACTCCCCTTCGGAAGGGGAGAGGGAGAAGCCTTCGGCGCAGGCTCTCCATGAACCCAAAAAAGCGAAGCCTCCTCTCCCCCAACCCCTCTCCTCCCGAGGAGGAGAGGGTAGTCAGCGCCGCAGCTTTCGGCAGGTTCATGGGTTGGTTCAAAGCGTGAAGCCAATTGGGGAATTCTCAGCCGCACTTATGCGGTCGCCGTCGCGAGGCCGGCTTCGGCCATTTCTTTCTGCATGGGGCAGGACTCGGCGACGGGCCGGACTTCGACTTTTGCCCCATGAGGCAGGCCGGGGCATTGCTGGGCGATGGCCAATGCTTCTTCCATCGTATCGACGCGGAGCAGGAAATAGCCGCCGATGGCTTCTTTCGACTCGGCAAACGGACCATCGGCGACGACGCGTCCGTTCTTGCCGGAGACGACTTTGCCCTCGGGTTCGAGCGGTGCGCCGGCAGTGACCTTACCCTGGGCGGTGAGGCGTTCGAACCAGGCCATCCACTGGCCGGCGACTTGTTGCATTTGCTCGGGCGACAGGCCTTTGGACCAATCGTTACCGCGGAAGATGAGCATGTATTCAGGAGCTTTGGCAGGTGTATTCATAATGTGTTTGTCTTCTTATGACCATTAAATGTGTTGTTCGGTCAATAATACGACGAAGCAAGGGACCCTGCCAGGACAGGAATTGTGAATTTTTTAAGTCGGAGGAAAGACAGGATGACAGGATGGGAAAGGTGATCCGCCTTCGCTCTGCTTCGGCGCGACAAGTGCGTGAAACGTGAAAAGCCACCTCACCCCCGACCCTAAGCATGAAACGCAGGACGAGGACGAGGAGGAGGACGAGGAAGAGGAGGGAGTGCGGAATGAAACGTGAAACGAGAGGTCAGGGGTCAGTTCGTAGTTTCACGCAGCTGCAGGCGATTGGCGCGGGGTGGCGCGGGCGGTTTGAAGCGACGCTGCGAGGCCCAGGCGGTGAATGAGAGCGCGTAATGTCTTCTCGGAATGATGATCCCAATAATGGCCGATTAAGGAGAGGTCGCCCTGGCATTCTTCGATCAGAGCTTCGAGATAAATGCGTTTGGCGTAATCAATGTGGCACGGAAGAACCTGGCCGTTATCGCTTGCGATTACGTCTTTCGGATTGCTGGCGCGGATGGCCAAACGCAGCGCTTCGCGATCGATGATTTCGAGGCGGTTTGGTTTGGGCTGTTGCGGCCCAGGCTGAGGGTCATGGCGAAAATGCGCTCGCACAGTTTCGGGAAAATCGGCGAGCGTGAGGGCATCACTTTCTCCCATGGCGAGGGCGTGCCGGAGGGCGTGTTCGAGCTCGCGGATGTTTCCCGGCCAAGGATAGCGGCAGAGCAGGGAGAGCAGCTCGGGGGAAAGCTTGCCAGCCGGGCGCCGTTGAGCGCGCATGAGCCGGCCAAGCAGGAATTCGGCCAGGGCAGGGATGGATTCAGGTTGATCGCGCAGCGGCGGCACGCGGATGGGAATGACGTTAAGGCGGTAGTAAAGGTCGCGGCGGAATTTGCCTTCACCGGCCATGGCTTCGAGCGGTTGGTGGGTGGCGGCGATGATGCGCACGTTAACCTGGATATCGTGCACGCCCCCCAGCCGACGAAAAGTGGACGTGTCAATAACGCGGAGAAGCTTGGATTGAAGCTCGGGTGAGGCATCGCCAATTTCATCGAGGAGGATGGTGCCGCCATCGGCCAGGCTAAACAGCCCTTGTTTTTGTTCGGTGGCGCCGGTGAACGCCCCGCGTTCATGACCGAACAGATTGGACTGGATGATGTTGTCCGAGCCGAGGTCGGAAGTCAGGCCGACATGAATGAACGGGCCGTCGCGGCGTGGCGAGAGCGAGTGGATTTTGCGGGCGATAAAGGTTTTCCCCGTTCCGGATTCGCCGAGCAGCAGGACGACTTCATCCGAGCGACTGGCGCGGAGGACCTTGTCCCAAGCCTGCCGCATCAAGGGTGAAGCGACCACGAGATCGTTTTGAAGCTGGTGTTCCTCCGAATCGGAACGTTGGCGGGCTTGAACCTCGTAGATAAAGGCGAGCAGAGTTTCGAGCAGGCGCTCGTAGTCGAACGCGCTGGTTTCGCCGACCGGCAAGCAGATGATGCCGCGTTGGCGGTCGCATTGAAACCCGAAGGGCAGGGTTTGGTAACCGCGAACGATGCGCGAGGCGAAATAATCTACGGCGCCGGAGATGAAATGGAAGCTGTTCCTAAAACAGCGTAGCGGGTCGAGCCCGTACTGCTTCAGGTTCTGCGCGACGATTTCGGAATAACGATCCTGCAGGATTAACCGAATCTGCCCCGGCTCGAATTCGGGCACGAGACGGTACTTGGTGCCGGCGAACCGATGCAGGTACATGCGAATCATCTCGGCGACAGTTGCCTGAAACTGGCCCGGCTTGGCCAGTGCTACCTGAAGCAGTGGAAACAGGGTCTCGCTCAGCGTGGCCTGGCCAAAACTGCGGCCGGCGAGAAAGCAAAATTGCTCGCGGTAATCTGCAGGCACTTGTTCGGTACAGAATTCGTAGAGATGCTGGAGCTGATAATAGAAGAGAGAATGCTGCGTGCGGCGCAAGGTCAACAAGTACTCCGCGAGGTTCGCATTGCGCCATTTGGCAAACGCGGTCCAGACGGCCTCCTCGTTCCCAAGATTCGGAGCCAATTGCGAAGTGGCTCGCACAGCCGCCGCCGCAGCGGCGTACGGACTGCGGTCGTCCACCCGCGGTTCAGGAGCCATCGCACCTTGACGCAGCGATGCCATGGCGTGATTTTGCAAAAATTAGGGGACGTGGACAAGAAAATAAGCATTTGAATATCATTGGATCGGAAGTATTTCCCGAAATAATTACCGCGCCCCACAAATTCTCCCGGAGCTCACAGGTCAGGAGAATCTACAAAACACCCTCTGCATTAAACGCTTATGTAAGAGAAGGCTGATGAATAAGCAGGCGGCATCAGGAGTGCCAAGGAGTTGGCATGATGAACAACCCAACTCTGATTTCACTCGCGGTCGGAACGCTGGTGTTGATGAACGCTTCCGACGTTTTGGTACCCACCGCATATGGCGCTGATTCACTCGGAGTTGGTGCAACACAACGAGTTCGCAACACAGAAGCCAAGGGCGCCCAGGCATTGATGGAACTGCAAACTCGTCGTTCCGCCGAGCAGCGGTTACCCGCCGAAACAGAAGTCCCCGCGTTCGCACCGCTGGTTGCAAAATGGGCGGAATTGCCGAAACAAACCTTTGTTGTCCCTACAGTTTACAGCAACGTTCCCGCCGGGGTAGCGGTGCATGAAATCAACCGGGGTGCGAGCACAACTGTGTACGTGTGCGTCCACGGGATTTTTAGTGAAGGGAAAGACTGGCGATATTTGGCCGGGGCGTTGAATGGTGAAAGCGAGATGTGGCTGGTGGATTTGCCGGGCTGCGGCGCGAGCGAATGCCTGGAGCCGAAACGAATTGGGAGGGGAGGTTACAGCACGAGGGCGCTGGCCGATCGGGTGTTACAGGCGCTGGAGGGACGATTGGCAGCGCGGCCGCAGGTGTCGCGCCTCGTACTGGTGGGGCACTCGATGGGCGGAATGGTGGTATTGCGGATGTTCGTGGATGATGCGGTTCGCCAAAATCACGCGGCTGTGCTCAGCCGGGTTGACGGGCTGACCTTATTTGCACCCGGGGATGTGGTCGTGACGCAGGCGACCGAGACGTGGTGGTCTTTCCTGGGCATCGATCCGGTGAAAGCGCGCATAGGCAGCATGCTGCAGATATTGCAGAGCAAAGTGGCGCGGTCAGTTCAGGATGGGTTCGTGAACCCGGAATGGGCGTCGCGTGAACTCGCTGAGGAAGGTGTGCACCTGCTGCAGGACGGGGCGCATCGGCGCGCCATGCAGCAAATCATGGTGGAAGCCGTCCCCTGGCGGACGTTTGGCAAACAGGTGGATTGGGCTGCCGTTCGGCCACTGGAAGCGGGGTATCGCAACGTAACGGTGCCTTGCCTACTAGTGTGGGGTAAATGCGACCAGACATTGCCGGAACCGATTGGCCACAAGCTAAACGACCAGCTTCCCAATGCCCGGTTGGTCTTGTTAGCCGATACCATGCATATGATCCCGCTCGAGCGGCCGGAGCTCTGCGCTGACCTGTTGCGGCAATTCCGCCAACAACTCGATCGCGGGGACCTCGCCGCCGCGCGAAGCATCGAGACCCTGGAGCTCTCAAGTGAGGGCAGGGGGCTGGTTGCGGCTCAGTTAAGCGCTCAAGCGGCTGCGAACTGAACGGGCTGCAGACCATACGGAGCCTCATAAGTATCCGGGCTGGCAGCAGACTCAGAATTCGCAAGCGAGGACGCCCGCGCTACGCGTGCAGTCGCTTCCGGCGGTCGATAAGAAGATCAATTATCGCTTTTTTCGCGCCACACCGGTTTTGAGGGCCGCCCGTTCCACTGCTGTGGCAACCTGCGTGACGACATCGCGGTTGAAGACGCTGGGAACAATGTATTCGGAATTGAGTTGGCGCCGCGGAACGCAGTTGGCGATGGCGTGAGCAGCGGCCAATTTCATCGCTTCGTTGATCTGGCGCGCGCGGACGTTTAGCGCGCCGCGGAAAATCCCCGGGAAAGCCAGCACGTTATTGATTTGGTTTGGATAATCGCTCCGGCCAGTGGCGATGATGTGAGCGCGTCCGGCTTCCTCCGGCATGATTTCCGGGATTGGATTGGCCAAGGCGAAGACGATGGGCTTAGCCGCCATGCGTTTGAGCGCCCGTGCGCTGACGGTGCCCGGGCCGGAAACGCCGATAAACACATCGGCTTTCTTCAACGCATTTTCCAGCGAACCACGCAGCGCGCGCGGATTGGTGTGGGCCGCCAGCCAGGCTTTGCTGGAATTCAAGTCGGAGCGTTCTTTGCACACGCAGCCTTGCCGGTCGCAGATCACGATGTCGCGGGCGCCGGCGTTCAGGAGCATCTTGGTAATGGCAGTGCCGGCGGCGCCTGCGCCCGAGATCACTATTCGAAGTCGCGGCAACTTTTGGCCGGTGAGCCTCAGCGAGTTGAGGAGCGCGGCCAAAACAACCACAGCCGTACCGTGCTGGTCATCGTGAAACACAGGAATATCCAGGCGTTGCTGCAGTTTTTCTTCTATTTCAAAACAGCGTGGAGCGGAGATGTCCTCAAGGTTGATTCCGCCAAAGCCGACTGCGAGCGCTTCAACCGCCGCGACGATCTCGTCGGTTTTTTTGGTTCTCAGGCAGATCGGGTAGGCATCGATATTGGCAAATTCTTTGAAAAGCATCGCCTTGCCTTCCATAACCGGCATGGCAGCTTCGGGGCCGATATCGCCGAGCCCCAGGACTGCAGTGCCGTCGCTCACGACGGCAACAGAATTGCCTTTGATGGTGAGTTGCCAGGCCCTCTTGCGATCTTCAGCAATCGCCATCGAAACGCGGGCCACGCCCGGAGTGTAAGCCATCGAAAGCGTATCGCGAGTGGTGACGGGCACCTTGTTTTGCAGGGCGATTTTGCCGCCGAGGTGCAGCAGGAAAACGCGATCGGAAACATTGACCACCTTGACCTGAGGGACGGCGCGAACCGAGCCGACGATATCCTGGACGTGGTCCTGGTTCCGCGCGCGCACGGTGACGTCGCGCGTCATGGTCTTGTTATCGCCAGAGACTATATCAATGCCGCCGAGATCGCCGCCATGACGGCCGATCACCTGGGCAATGCGAGCGAACATCCCGATGCCGTTGGGATAATTCAACCGCATGGTAAAGGTGTGACTAACCGACGGCGCCACTTGGTTTGGTTTCATAATTGGCTCAAATCAACGGCCATCGAACGTCCGTGGGCCGGTTTTGTCCAGAGGATTCGCAGGTCTGGTGCATGCCTCAATTAAGGAAGGGCGAGCGTGTCGTTAGCCGCCACCACAACGCAAATGAGATTGGAGACGCCGAGGACGGCGTCCCTATCGACCGTCAAAAATGAGCCTGTTACTGAGTGAGAATGCGGAAGTAGCTATTGCCCGAGCCGGGAACGAAGGTGTAACCGCTGATAGCAGTCGAAATGCTGGTGTAGGGGCCTGAAACGTCGGCCGCGAATTGCAGCGTACCTTGTCCCGTCCAGTCGAGGCGTACCATGCCGCCCGGCACGTTTTTGATTGAAAGGCGCGGCGGCGTGGTTGAGGCTATGGAATCGATCGTATATCGGCCAATGCCGTAGGTGGTGGACCACCAGAGAACTTCTGCGCCATTCCCAAGAGGATACATCTCCAGGCCGCCCTGGGGAATTTCGTCCTGAAAATTGCCCATGGTCGTATCGGCGTGTGGCTGCGGGAACGGGTAATCCGGGATTAATGTCAGAGCCTCGGTAGCGTTCAACAGGTGCAGACCACGAACATTGCCGGTGGCCTGGTCATGAATAGCCAGCCACCCGGGTTGGTAATTAGGCATCGCGGAAGAGGCTCCGAGCAGGGCGTTGGAGACAGCACTGCCGCCGCCATTGTAGATGTTTGGATCCGG
This sequence comes from uncultured Verrucomicrobiota bacterium, assembly GCA_964623885.1. Lineage (GTDB taxonomy): Bacteria > Verrucomicrobiota > Verrucomicrobiia > Limisphaerales > UBA8199 > CAZUVM01. The sequence continues at coordinate 20,602 of CAZUVM010000171.1, read as the reverse complement.
TGGGTAAGTGGTAGCGTAAGTGTTGTAACTGGGCGTGCTGAAGGCGACCACGTAGTCCAGCCCGGGCAGGGTTTGCACGTCAGTCAGAAAGTACGTGCGATAAAGCATTTCGCTGGAATTGGTAATGCTTGCAGAAGCAAGTTGTTGTGGTGTCCAGCTCTCAGCTATGAACGGGCCCGCGCCGCCAACTTGCCGTCTTCGCCCAAGCGTCGAATCCACACCGTTGCTGGTGGACGGGTACTTTGTGTCATAAAAGATGTTGTCGGATGAATTAGCCGGGTCCGGGACAATAGAGCTGTTACCACCACCATCGGAGCTGTCGTATTGTGTGAACTCGGATCCGCCCAGGCTGAAATTGGTGCCGTCGCTAGTAATGAGATGCCAGTAGCCATCCGGGCCGTACCAGTCTTTGTTGCCAACCAACATCACGGTATTTGGGCCTGAGCCGGTGATGCGGAAGTTGGCGAAAAGCATATCGGCGCTGTAGTTCACCTGGGCAGTCGAGGCATCAAAGGCAACGGTGGGAGCGAGAAAATCTGTTCCGTCAGCGGCTGGAACGTAGCGGAAGATTTTATCGGCCACACCAACATAAACGACTCCGCCAGCATCGACGCCAAAGGCCATGTTCTGCAGCCTATTCTGAGTAATGTCGGGAAAACCCAGCGCGGCGTAATCCACGACAAATGCGGTGCCGAGCGGTTTTCCGGTGGCGGCATCGACCCATTGGAAGGAACGATCGGGAAATTGCTGGGCAAGGTTGGTGTTGTGGGAAACGGTTTCGTTAATGCCGTTGTCGCGGATGGCAAGCAGGAGGCGGTTGGCGTCGTAGCGTTTGAGGCCGGACAACATGGTCATGGTGGCGGTGTTATTGTTCGGCACCGGCGCGCCCGAATCGACATGATCGTTGATGATCGGCCAAACGGCGTTGGTGGGGCCGTCAAGGTACTCCCAAACAGCATTTATCGTTTTGTCGAGAGCAAACCGCTTGGCGTTATCAGACACCAAATAACGCCCATAGCCATACACCGGGCTGGACCACAGGATTTCAACCGGGCCATTTGTCGGGACGCTGAGCGTGACATAACCAATGGTGGATTGGAACAAGGCGGCCTGGTCGAGCGATAGGAGTTCGTCGGCCTCGGTCACGTTGAGGCGGTAGGAGCCGATGAGTTTTCCGGTTTGTGAGTCATGAATCGCGAGCCAGCCCGGTGTTTGCGGAATTCCGAGCCCGATGGAGTTGTAGGAAGGGGTGCTGTAAACGACAACATAATTCAGCGCCGAATTGGCGTCGACATCGCCGATAAAGTGCGCGGCATAATGAACGGCGTTGGAGCTGCCGTCTGGCTGAGCGACGAACGAGACGTCGGTCACGAAGTTGTTGGCCGGATCCAGGTAAGGTGCTGTAGTGATGAACCGGTAAAGGCTGGAGTCGCTGCCACTGCTGTTACCGGGATAACTCGATGAATAAGACCATTGGTCAGTGGGGTTGGCGGGGTTCTGGCTGGGCACCAGCGAACTGGCGCCGCCACCGCCACCACTGCCAAATCCGCCGGGCATGAAGGCACCAGCAGCGAAGGTGGTTCCATTCGTCGTGAACAGCCGCAAATAACCGCGCGTGCCGCTGTTTCCACCCACCAGCAAAACTGTATTCGTGCCCGTGCCGCTCACACGCAATTTGGGGAACCGTCCTGCGCTCGTATAAAGGTTGCCATGGACTGTGGCGACCGTATTTGTGTCGAGCGTGAACACCACTTGCGGCGTCGTCGAGATGCCGCCGGAACCGTCCGGCGCGTAACGGATGATTTTATTCTTGTAGCCGGTGTAGATGTAACCGTCCGCGGACACGTCGAAACTCCACCAGTATTGGTTGGTGAAGTCAGTTACGCCGGAGGCAATAGAGGCGGAAATGAAATCCGCATCTAGAGGGATGGGATAGAGTCCAATATCCAGAGCAATCCCCATCGGTGCGCCGTTGGTCGGGTTGATCCAGATGAGTGACCGATCGGGGTAATTGGTGGCGAGTGTCCGTTGCGCCGGCGTAAGATTTGGGTCGGCTTCGTTGATTCCGTTTTCGCGGATGCCCAGGATGAGGCGGTTATCGTCATAACGTTTTAGCGCGGAAAGGGTCGGCATAGGCCAATGGCCGTCGCCGATTTCCTGGTCGGTATTGGTGGGCGTCGCGTTAGTAAGGATAGGCAGCGGGGCAGGCAGGTTGTTAATCAAGTATTCCCAAACGGGCGAAATGGCTTGCGCTGGTGCCAGCACTGGGACCAGAAGACCGGCGGCCAGGGAAATGAGAGTAGCAGCGCAAGAAAAAGAACTTGGGCGAGGGTGATTCATACAGGATTGATCGCTTGTTCGGACGCAAAACTTGTTGTTGAAGATAATTGACGGAGGAGGTTTGGCAATCTCGGAATCCGCCGTCAGAGAAGGAAAAGGCCAAAGTTAATCGACATTAAAAATGTTGGCCGTGGTTATTCTTTCAGATTCACGGTTTCGACATGGATCCGCTTCATGTCACTCACGCCTAATTCGAGGATGGCCGCGTTATTGTAAAGGTCGGCGTTGGCCTTGAGGGTAGGGACATTGGCGGTCTGGCGTTGACGTTCGAGGTCCTGGAGCGCCAGCGTGTCGAGCGCAACGGGGTCGCGGCTGAACCGAAGTTCATTCAGAACGACCGAATAATGCAGCAAACCGCGTTCGCCACCCTCGTATTGGCAGAGTAGGGCATCGGTGATGCTCAGCGCAACATGATCGCTCAGCGCCGGCAATGCGTAAATTTCCGGGATCGCGCGTGACAAGCGATCGGCATCGGATTCGAAGCGGGCCATATTATCGATGCTGCCGGAGGCGAGGCTGTACAAAAGGCCCGAGACGCCTGCTTGGTTATGGTTGAGGAGCGGGGCGACGTTAATTATTTTTGTCATCTGCCGACTGACCAGTTTTGACACATAGGATTTCCGGCCCAATCCAGCACCTTGTTTTCCAAATTCGTAATCGCCATAGACCAAGGTGCCGATTAATGGAGTATCGTAGAAGTTTTTCTCGTCGTAGCCCGCCTGGGCGCTGCCGGCCACCTGGATGCTGTAACGGTCGGCCAGGTCGTAAAAACCTGCCAGCCGCAAATCACCCGCTTGGCGATCCCAGACGAGAATGTTCCGCGGCGGCAAGCCAGCGCTCAGGAGGCCTTCGACAATCGCCGCAACCACCGCCGGGCGCGTGCCGCTGTTAGGGCCCGGCGTCGAATAGACCTTGATGCCAACGACGTCTTGCGTCGTGACGAAGGCGCGCCATGCCTCGGCGACACTCGATCGGCGGGCCAACTTAGTGATACCGCGATCAACCATTAGACGGACGATTTCGGGTCGAGCCCGGAACGCGTCCATTGCTCCAGGATCGCATACAGTGACCACGCGCGCTTCGGGACCGCCCATCGCGTTGGTGGAATTAAGCGTTGCTCCCCAGGACTCGCGGGAAAGGGTCAGCAACCAACCGATTGCAAACAATAACGACAGGTGCATCACCAGAGAATTGGCTCGGCGTTTCGAAAGCCAATTCATGCGCCAGTTATTTTTGCGGTTCAACCTGGTATCCATTGACACGTCAGAGTGCGAATGTTACCACCAAAGTCGATGCTGACCATCAAAAATCAGGCCGCAAAAAGCTGTTCGTCGGTTACCGCGCTCTACGGGTTTCCGGCTCAGCGGCTGGTTGTTCCAAAGATTCTCACCATGGTTGTCAGTGCGGCCATTTTCCTGACGGCATGCGGACCGCCGGGGCCGCGCGCCGTGCTGGCGGGCAAGAAGCTGTTGGATCAAGGCAAGTATGAGCAGGCCATTGAAAAACTAAAAACCGCTGTCAGTTTGTTAAACACGAATGGCCTCGCGTATAGCTATCTCGGTTTGGCTTGCCAGGAGGCGGGGCAGTTGTCTGAGGCGGAGAAAGCCTATCAACACGCGCTGCTGCTGGACCCTGATCTGGTCGAGGTGCGCTATAACCTCGGTTGCGTTTGGCTGAGTGAAGACAAGCTCGACCAGGCGAAAACCACATTGACTGCCTATACGTTGCGGCGTCCTGCTGTGGTCGAAGGCTGGCTCAAACTTGGCACGGCTCATTTGCGGTCCGCGCAGAACGCCGCGGCTTACTTGCGCGCCGGCGAGGCTGCCGCGGCCGAGCGGAGCTTCGCGGAAGCAAACCGTCTCAGCCCGCAAAATCCGGAGGCCCTGACCGGTTTGGGTCTGGCGCGGCTGCAACGGAATCGAGCGCCGGAGGCCGCCAAGTGCTTCACCAAGGCGCTGAAGCAGCAACCCGACTATGGTCCCGCCCTGCTCAATCTCGCAATTGTGGCGCAGGAACAATTGAACGATCGGCGGCTTGCGCTACAAAAATACCGCGAGTATCTGGCGCTCAAACCCATCCCGGAAAATGCTGCCGAGGTCAGCGCGACGGTGCGGCAGCTCGAACAGGAGCTTGCGCCACCGCCTGCGCATTTTGCCGTGACCAATTTGGCAGCATTGGCGCCGACGGTGACCAACCCTGCAAAGCCCGCGGCGGCAAAGCCTGTCACCAATCTCCCCCACAATTCAGCGGCCTCGCCCACGGATGCTTCAGTGAGCGCTTCGAGATCTTTCTCGGCTAACAGTGCTGCCAAGCAGGCCGCAGCCAATCCGATCGTAGCGCCGCCGAGAGTGGAAGTGGCGCATGTCCCGACCGAGCCGATGTTGAAATCGGCGCAGGACGATCTCTTGCCGGCTGGTGGAACTTCGATCCCGCGCTACACGTATACCTATCCTGCCAAACCTGCAGCGGGAAATCGTTCAGAAGCAGAACGAACGTTTGCACAAGGGGTCCAGGCGCAGCGCGCTCAACATCTGAACGATGCCATTTCGGCTTATCGCCGCGCTCTGCAAAGTGATTCAAGTTTCTACGACGCCTGGTACAATCTGGGGTTGGCGGCCACCGAAGCCACTGACTTTTCCACGGCGCTGAATGCCTATGAAACCGCGTTGGCGCTGCGGCCCGACTCACTGGACGCCCGATATAATTTCGCGCTAGCTCTGAAGCAGGCCAATTATCCGGTGGATGCCGCCCGGGAACTGGAAAAATTGCTGGCAGTTTATCCCAATGACGCTCGTGCGCATTTGGCCGTGGCCAATCTCTACGCGCAGCAATTGCATGAACCCGCCAAGGCTCGGCCGCACTATCTCAAGGTACTTGAAACTGACCCGCGCAATCCGCAGGCCGGAGCAATCCGCTACTGGCTGGCGGATACTGGGCGCTGAAGGCTAGGGGATGTTGGCCTCTTTTTGGTGGTACGACTTGTCCTCAGGGGCTGTAGGCTTGATTAGAAGGAACCCCAAATGATCCCTGATAAACCCACCCGAAAACGAATCGTCAAAAACAACTGCCTGAGCAGTATGCCAGGTGGGGAAAAAGTTGCTGCCGTAAACGTCATTTTGGAAATTCTCCATGGAACGGACCTCCTCCGGACTGAAATAGCGAGCATTCAGCATCGCCAACACGGCCACTAGCACACAACTAAAGCGGACGACCCCAGCTCCCATACCCAAATAGTACTCGGATTTTCCAAAGATGTCGCTACCGACCAGCTTGCCGCCAAAGTAATGCTTAGTGAGCCCGAAAAAGCCAAGAATAACCAGCAATATCCCAGCATAGACGAACAGGTAAGAAGCCAACAAGCTGAACGGGCTGGATTGCGCCAGCCAATGGCCGGCAGGCTCATACACCAACCCACAAATTACCACGATCAGCATCCATTTGATAAGATTCATCAATTCCTCGGACATTCCATGGCGTCGTCCGCGCATCAATCCGAGCGCCAGGACAGCCAAAACAATCAGGTCAAAGATGTTGATTGGCAATCTTTGAAAGTTCATGACAGAGGTTATTGCAGCGATCCGCCGACTACTCCTCTTTTGTGGCGCCAGCCAAGGCGCGGTTTTGCGCCTCACGATAGCTGGTCAGGAACAGGGCGTTGTCAGCAATGGCTTTTTCGATGAGCTGTTTGAGGAGGAACAGCTCCGATGAATTGATCACGGCATGGACGCTTTGCTGGAACGCCTGCATCGGTGTGAAAGTCTGGAAGGAATCCCCGAAAAGAATTACCGTGGCATGCCGGCGTTGGTTCATCGGCATGTTTTGCAGGGCCTGGAGCGTCAAATTCTCGCCGGGGTTGTTGGCCGCAAACAGTTCTTCGACTACGACAACCTGATAGCGGATTTGGCTAAAGCGGATAAGGAAATCACTGTGAGTGGCGGCAGTATGGACTTTGTACCCCAGCTCGGTGAGCGCGGTGCGGGCGGCATCGAGCCACTCGGGCGTTGAAAACGCGAGCAGGGCGGGCTTGTCGGTGGCGCTGACAAAATCAAATTGATTGGCCATAACAATAAATTATTTGAGTTTGAGAGAAGCCGGAACAGCCGGCGGCGGCGCGCCGGTCTTGAAGTCCTGGCCGCTGCGCATGCGCAGGGAATTCAAGGTGTGTGTAGCTTCGCCCCGCGCTTTTTTGAGGTTATCGATGCCGCGCAAGACGGGACCGCGTTTCGTGCAGTAGAGCAGGGCCGTTTCTTCGGTGATCTTGCCCTGTTCGTAAGCTTCCAGTGCTGAAAAGTCGAACGTGCGCCATCCGAAAGGTTGGCTGGCTTCGATGATTTCGTAAAAGCTTTTGCCTTCGCTTTCGCCGAGGCGAACGGTTTCCTGTGTACGCAGGTTCGAACCCATGATTTCGAGCAGGGCGAATCGGCCGCCGTCGGCTTTGGGTATCAGGCGCTGGCTTAATATCCATCTTAATGTGTCCGCGAGGCGGGCGCGGATCTGTTCCTGTTCTTCCGTTTCGAACATACCGAGGATACGGTTGATCGTTTGGCCGGCATCGATTGTATGCAGCGTGCTCAAGACCAGGTGGCCTGTTTCCGCCGCGCTAAGCGCGATTTTGACCGTTTCGCGATCGCGCATTTCGCCGACCAGAATGATTTTAGGCGCCTGGCGCAACGCGGCGCGCAGTCCGTTGGAGAAAGTGTCGAAGTCCGTGCCCAACTCGCGTTGATTGAACGTGGCTTTATCGTGCACGTGCACGAATTCAACCGGGTCTTCCAGGGTGATGATATGAACGGACTTGGTGTGATTGATTTCGTTCAGAACCGCGGCCAGGGTGGTCGATTTGCCCGAACCAGTCGCGCCGGTGACCAGGACCAGGCCGGTTTTCTCGCGCGGGATCTGGCGAATGATATCCGGGAAACTCAGCCACTCCAGGGTCGGGATGACCGTGTTCAATTTACGCAGGACAATCGAGTGATTGCTGCGCTGGGCAAAAATGTTGATACGGAACCGCGCCTTGTCCGTCAGGGTGTACGCAGTGTCGCATGAGCCGCGGCGGATCAGGTCGGCGAGGTGCCAGAGATTGTCACCCACGAGATTCAAGGCCACCATTTCGGTCTGAAACGGCGTCAGTTTCTCGATGGGCGTTTCGAGCGTGACGGGCTTAAGTTCGCCATAGGCTTCGACCTGGGGCGGCTTATCTACGGTAAAGAGCAGGTCCGATACTTCCGGCTGCGAATCGAGCATCGTGCTCAGGATGTAATCAAGTTCGGGGCGGCGCATGCGGAGGATGGGTTATTGGATTAATGGATGAATGGTTCAGGCGCTAGGTTTCGTCGTCCTCGGGCGCGTGGGGCAGAAAGCTGCGGAATTTCTTTTTGTCGATGGCCTTGTCATAAGCTTCTTCGGCCGAGATACGTTTCATGCGGAGGTGCTCCATAATGGCGTCGTCAAGCGGCTGATTGCCGATCTTCTTGCCGACTTGGATCATGCCGGGGATCTGGTGCGTTTTCCCTTCGCGAACGAGGTTGGCGATAGCGGTGGTAAACACCAGGATCTCGAGCGCCGCAACGCGCCCTTTCTTGTCGATCCGTTTGAAAAGGTTTTGGGCCACGACACCCTTGAGGGCTTCCGAAAGCGTAGCGCGGATTTTGTTCTGCTGTTCCGAGGGGAAGACGTCGATGATACGGTCGACGGTTTTGGCGGCGCTGGGGGTGTGCAGCGTGCCCAGGACCAGGTGGCCTGTGCTGGCAGCCACCAGGGCCAGTTCGATCGTCTCCAGGTCGCGCAATTCACCGACCAGGATGACATCCGGGTCTTCGCGCAAGGCACCGCGTAGCGCCGCGGCGAAGGTTTTGGTGTGGACGCCGACCTCGCGGTGGTTGATCAGGCAGTTTTTGCTTTCGTGCACGAATTCGATCGGGTCTTCAACCGTGATGATATGGTCGCGGCGATTTTTGTTCGCATAATCGACCATCGCTGCCAGGGTAGTGGACTTGCCGGAGCCGGTGGGTCCGGTCACGACCACTAAACCGCGGTGCAGCATCGAGAACTTCTTGAGCACCGCCGGCAGGGGAGCGTCGAACTTCTCAAAATCTTCGAACGACAGAACCTTGCTTGGAATTTGACGAAATACGGCGGCGATGCCGTATTTCTGGTTGAAGAAGTTGGCGCGGAACCGGGAGATGTTGGGGATTTCGTAGCCGAAATCGACGTCGCCGGTTTCTTCGAAGACCTTGATTTTGTATTCCGGGGCGATCTCGTAGAGCATCTTCTTGAGGTCGTCGTTTTCCAGGGGCGGGTGGTCCACGCGCTGCAGTTCGCCGTTAATGCGGAGCATGGGGTTATTGTTCGAGGACAGGTGAAGGTCGGAGGCCTTTTGCTCGAACATCAAATTGAAGAATGCGTCGATCTTCGCCATAAATGTTTTACCGTATGGCAGTTGATAGCTAAATCCGCACCATCCTACTCGCTTTGAACCAGGTCGCCGAAAGAATCGCGGAGGAAATACACCAGCAGGGCCCAATTCCCTTCCATCGGTTCATGGAATTGGCGCTATATTGTCCTGTTTATGGATATTATGAAAAAGAAGGGGACACCCTCGGGCGCCGGGGTGATTATTACACCAGCGTTAGTGTAGGACCTTTGTTTGGAGAATTGCTGGCCTGGCAATTTTCGGATTGGCTAAGAGAAGGACACCAGCTGGTGGCTGGAGGACAGAGGGCGGACCAGCAGGGGACGTTGTTCGATCTGGTAGAAGCAGGAGCCCATGACGGAGCATTGGCGAAGGATATTCTGGCCTGGCTGAAAGCGCATCGACCGGAGATCTTCAAACAAATCGGTTATTGCATCGTCGAACCTTCAGAACAGCGATCTCATCGGCAGCGCGAGACATTGGCTGACTTCGGCGGCAAAGTTGCCTGGTTCGGCGCTCTCGCGGAATTGAAGCCAGTCCGGGGAATTATATTCTCCAACGAATTGTTGGATGCTTTTCCGGTCCACAGGTTGGGGTGGGACGCAGGAACGCGCGAATGGTTCGAGTGGGGAGTCGATTGCCGTGACGCAACATTCATTTGGTCACGACTTTCCATAAGCCCCGGCACGAAGGGACTCCTGCGCATGAAGCGGCGAGGAACCACGGACCCCTCACTCCAACCCTCTGCCATTCGGAAGGGGCGAGGGAAACGCCATCCGAGCAGGCTCTCCCTAAACCAAGGAGGCGAAAACTTCATCTCCCCCAAGCTCTCCTTTCCCGAGGAGGGGAAGGGAGTCAGTGCCTCCGTGCTGGGCAGGGTAGCTCCCAGAATCGACCCGGCGCTGGCGGCGGCATTGCCCGAGGGATTCACCATCGAAGTTTGTCCGGCAGCTCGCGAATGGTGGCGCCAGGCTGCCACGTTGCTGACTTGGGGCAAACTGCTGACAATCGATTACGGGTTTGCGGCCGACGAGCAATTCGCGCCGGAACGCAGCCGGGGATCTTTACGGGCTTATCAGCTGCATCAGGTCAGTGATCATCTGCTGGAGAACCCTGGCGAACAGGATCTGACTGCGCACATCGATTTTGGCGCGTTGCAGAGCATCGGCGAAGCACAGGGCCTGCGAACTGAAGCTTTTCATACGCAGGCGCAATTCCTGACTGATATCGCAGCCAGGATTTGGGATCGCGAACGCGGCCTGGAAGAGTGGACGGCGCAAACGAAGCGCCAGTTCCAGACCCTCACGCATCCGGAGCACCTTGGCCGCGCGTTTCGTATCCTGGTGCAGAGCCGACCGTAACCCACGGCTAAGGCGAGGCCAACTCGTAATTGATCGCCGCGAGGCAGCAAATCGCCGCGGTTTCGACGCGGAGAACCAGGCGGCCGAGCGTAATCGGCTTTGCTCCCGCGGTTTGAATCGCCTCGAGTTCAGCCGGAGTGAAATCGCCTTCGGGGCCGACCCAGATACTTACGGAAGCAGGCCGGCGATGATGTTGAGTCTGAAACTCGCTGAAAAACTCGCGCGGATGGCGGGAGCCGGGCTGGAGCGAACCGACTAGCGAGAGATCGAATTCTTCCTTGCGCCTTAGGAATTGGTCTGGGGTCATCGGTTTTTCGATCCGGGGCAGCCAGGGCGAACCGCATTGCTTGATCGCTTCGATGGCGACCGATTGCCATTTCCTTTGCTTCTCAAGCCCACACTCATCATTCAACTGAGAGACAACCCGTTCGGCGAGCAAGGGCACAATGCGAGCAACACCAAGTTCGGTTGCCTTTTGAATGATCGATTCGATGAGTTTTCCCTTGGGCAAAGCCTGCGCGAGAGTGATCTTCCAGGGCAGGGGAGGGGTCGACATTTTTTCCAGCACCTTCAACTCCACCTCGCTGCGCCGGGGATCTTTTACTTCACAGAGGTATTCTGCGCCGTCGCCGTCGAGGATACTGACTCGATCGTTGTGGCGCACGCGCACCACGTGCAAGGCGTGGTGGGCTTCGGCGTCGTGCAGCAACAGCACCGGCGCTCGGCACTCCTCGGGCGGCAGGAAGAATCGGTGCATCCTACGAAGCTATTTGAACAGCTTCTTTGCCTTTTCGAAAAAGCCCTGGCTCAGTGGGCTTTCCTTGCCATTACAAAGTTCGGCGAACTCTTGCAGCTTCTGCCTTTGCGCCGCCGACAATTGCGTCGGCACCTCGACGGCAACGCGGACGTGTAAATCACCGTGGCCATAGCCCTGGATGTTTTTCACACCCTTGCCCTTGAGCCGGAACATGGTCCCGGGCTGAGTTCCGGCCGGGACCTTGATGGAGGCCTTGCCATCCAGGGTGGGCACTTCGATCTCCGCACCCAGCGCCGCTTGCACGAAGCTCACCGGCACTTCGCACAGCAGATCATCCCCATCACGTTGAAAAATCTCATGCTGGCGGACGTGAAGTATGACATATAGATCGCCGGATGGTCCCCCGCGCCAGCCAGCCTCACCATTGCCGGCGGAGCGCAAACGCGACCCGGTGTCGACGCCGGCCGGAATGCGGAGTGTGATTTTAGAGGTTCGTTCCCGGCGGCCGTTGCCTCGGCATGCCTTGCAGGGCTTGTCGATCACCCGCCCGGCGCCCTGACAATGCGGGCAGGTTTGAGCAATGCTGAAAATCCCGCGCGAAGAAATGACCTGTCCGCGCCCGCCGCACGTTGGACAGGTGCGCGCGCGCGAGCCGGCTTCCGCGCCGCTGCCCTGGCACACGTCGCACCGCTCCGGTTTGGTGACCGTGATCTCTTTTTCGCAACCATGTGCGGCTTCTTCGAAGGTGAGTTCCAGATCATACCGTAAGTCATCACCCCGTTGCGGCTGGCTCGGATCGCGCTGCGCGCCGCCGAATAGATCTTCAAAAATGCTGCCCCCGCCAAAAACTTCGCGGAATACCTCGAATGGATCATGGAACCCGCCAGCTCGGCCAAAACCCCCGGCGCGACGGTCAAAGGCTGCGTGTCCATACTGGTCATAGGCGGCGCGCTTCTGGGCGTCGCAGAGCACTTCGTAAGCTTCGCCGAGCTCTTTAAACTTTTCTTCGGCCGTTTTGTCGCCCGGGTTCTTATCCGGGTGATATTTCACAGCTAGTTTCCGGTATGCCTTCTTGATTTCCTCTTCGCTGACCGTGCGTTCGACCCCGAGGACCTCGTAATAGTCGCGTTTGGTCATTTGGCTTGGGAATGGGCCGGGGCCTTGGCTACGACGACCGTGGCCGGGCGGAGCAGCCGATCCCGGAGCTTGTAGCCCTTGCGCATTTGTTGCGCCACCTGGCCGTCGGGGACCTCGACTGTTTCCTTCTGCGAGACCGCTTCGTGAAGGTTGGGATCAAACGGTTTGCCGGCGGCATCGACCTCTTCCAGGCCGGCCTCGCTAAGCGCGCTCTTGAGCTGTTGATGCACCATGGCTATACCCGTTTTGAGCGATTGCACCGCTTCCGGGGCGGGATTCTGCGCAGCACTCAGGGCCATGTCAAAAGTATCCAGCACCGGGATAAGCTTCTGCAGGAGATTTTCGTTGGCATATTTGATGGCGTCCTGTTTTTCACGAGCAGCCCGTTTCTTATAATTATCGAAGTCCGCCATGGTGCGCAGCAAGCGGTCCCAGTGATCGTCGGCTTTGGCGGCTCGTTGCTTCAGCTCTTCCAATTGCTCGACTGTCAAATTACCAGGTTCCACCGCTACCAGCGGTTCGTCTGCCGGCGCGGGCTCAGAGCCCGGTGCCTGCCCTTCAATGTCCGTTTTTTTCATGGATCCAAACTTCCTCAATGGGAATGTTAGACGGACAAAATAGACGATCCTCGTATGCGCGGCAACTCCCGGAAAACTGCGGCAAAGCGGGGGCGTTTTAGCGATTCGGTGCAAACTTGACGTCCCTCGGAATTGAAGGAATATAGTACTGAAACGGTTAACCGGTATGAAAATGACGTTCCTTCACCCGGGGCGCGTAATGTTGGCGATGGGCGCACTCGCTTTGACCTCATGCCCGATAGCATTTTCTCAAGATACCAATGGGTTTTCCAATTCTGTCCCTGCGCCCGCCGCCACTGCCGCGCCGGTTCAGCCGGGGACTGACGTTGCGGCGCCGATACCTCGACTGCCGTATGGCGCAACCGACATTGTCAAACTCAGTCGCGCACACGTAAGTGAGGATATTATCCTGAATTACGTTCATAATTCAGGAACGATTTACAACTTGAGTGCCCAGGATGTGCTCACGCTTAGGAACGAGGGCGTGTCAGACCAGGTCATTGGCGCCATGTTGGATCAGCACACGAGAGTTGCGGCTACGCAACCGCAGCCTCAGGCGCCTCCTCAACAGCAGGTCCCTGCAGTTCCCGCGCAGGATCCCAATGCGCCCATGGTACCGCCAGCGACTTCACCGCCGGTCGACCCTGGATACGCCACACCAGCCCCGGCGCCTTCCACCGCTTACGTGATACCTTATGCACCGTCGGCTCCGTACTACGGTTACTCTCCATATTATTACCCATACGCCTATGGTGGTGGTCCGGTGATCTCGTTCGGTTTCGGGTTTGGTGGCTGGGGTCACGGCTATTATGGTCACTACGGTCATGGTTATTATTATGGCCATGGCGGGTGGGGTCACGGTGGCTGGGGCCATGGTGGCCATCATTAGCCGATTCGGGTCGCTGCTTTATTGACCACCGCAGACCCGGGGCACCAGTACTTCGGTGTTTGCCATAGCTTGAGCAGGCTTTCACCCCAATTGTGGCTTGGCTTTGGTGCAGGATACTGTACGACTAAAAAAGGAGTCGTATGAAATTAATTCGTAGGAGAATTCATTGTGTTTGGTTGCTGACCACGGCGGCAGCAATTGTCCCAATCACGCTACCGGCGCAAGCCCAGTCGGACCCGGCGGCCGCGCCCTCCACACAGGCGAGCGACCAAACTAAAGCCAGCAGCAAAACCACCGGCTTCCTGAAAGATGTGGCTCGGAATAACGATACCGAAGTCTCTCTCGCGGAAATCGGCGCCCGCCAGGCCCAAAACCAGGACCTGAAGTCGTTTTGCCAAAAGCTGCAGCAGGATCACATGCAGATGAACGATCAGCTCAAGCCTCTCGCCCAGCAATACGGCGTCACGCTCGATCAAAAGATGGGCCGTAAGGGTACCCGAGAGGAGACCCGGTTGGAGAAACTGAACGGACAGCAATTCGATCAAAAGCTGGCAACGGAACTTCTGCAGGAACATCGCCGGGCCATCAACACATTCGAAAAGGCACTCAAGGAAAACCACCCTGCGGACGTGCAGCAATTTGCTCAAAGCACGTTGCCCAAGCTCCAGCAGCACTTCCAGGAAGCCCAAACTGTTGCTAAATCCGCCGGCGTCGACGACGCGACGATCTCTTCCATTGCCAAGAAGACCAATGAAGCGGTTGGCGGTACAAGCGACGAATCCGATAAAGGCGTGGGCGCAGGACAGAGCACTGATAAGGGCGCCGGCGCGAAGCAGTTGGACCAGAGCAATCCTCAGCCACAAAGGTGAGTCGCTAGAGCTCGCACGGTTGTTCCATGCGCGTTTTCGGATTTGCCCAGGTTGTAAGAATCGTTCGCAAGCAGTATTGAGCTTGTGGGCAGCCAAAAAAGGCGCAGCAATGGACAATCTGTGTGTGGCCTGGCCGCGTCTGGTAAGCAAACTTGTTGACCAGTAGCTCCGGGGTGTGTTGCCGGCCGTCCGCCGGCTGCCGCCACCGGGGCTCGTGTTAAGGTCAACATGCAAACCAAATCGGACCGGGCAGCATGGCTCAAGGGTGGCCATGCTCGCTGTGCGACGCCACCCCCTGTAAACTCAAAAGCCTATCGGCTGGTCCTGCTTGGTGCTCCCGGCGTCGGCAAGGGTACTCAGGCTGAATTGCTCGGAGCGCATTTTGGCGCCTGCCATCTTTCGACTGGCGATATCTTCCGTGGCGCGAAAGCAATGGCGGCTTGTGACCGCACGCCTACCTTGAACGCGGCGCTTGAGTACATGCACCGCGGCGAATTGGTGCCGGACGAAACGGTTCTGGAATTGGTGGCGGAACGCCTCCATTGCCTCTGCTGCGACGGCGGCTTTCTGCTGGATGGGTTTCCGCGCACTGTGGCCCAGGCTGAGGCGCTGGAGAAGCTGCTGACCAGCCAGGATTTGAAACTGAATGCTGTTGTGAGTTACGAATTGCCGCTCGAGCAGGTCGTTGCTCGCTTGAGTGGCCGGCGCACTTGCCCGAATTGCAAAGCGGTGTTTCACGTCGAAGCGCGCCCTCCCAACCGGTCTGGTATCTGCGACCATTGTGGCGAGAAACTTTACCAGCGTGAGGACGATCGTCCGGAATCCATTCGCGTTCGCATGCACGCATACGAAAAGAGCACCGCGCCGCTGGCGGATTTTTACCGTAAGCGCAGGCTGCTGATTCCCATTTCTGCCGACGGTTCACCCGAAGAGATCTTTGCCCGGACCCGGGGGAAAATCGAGCAGCCCAAGTAGTTCTGTTCGACTTGCCAGGAATCGTTGGCGAGCGTAAGAGAGGTCCATGCAACGACTGCTGGTAATGACGATGATCGGCACCGACCGGCCCGGTTTGGTGAGATCGGTGGCGGCTCTGGTGCGACAGCACGAAGGCAATTGGCTGGAAAGCCGGATGTCACGCCTGGGCGGCCAGTTTGCGGGCATCCTGCGCGTGGAAGTGCCGGAAGCGAAGGAGCAATCGTTAATCAAGTCCCTGGAAGCTCTCGCAACCAGTGGGCTCAACGTCGTTGTGCAGCCGGATTTACCGCGTCCACCCGCCGCCGAACGGCAATTGAAAGTCCTAGAAATCGTTGGCCAGGATCGGCCTGGCATTGTCAACCAAATCTCGGGAGCGCTCGCCGGCCAGGGCGTAAACGTCGAAGAGCTTCATACCGAATGTGCCAGCGCCGCCATGTCCGGTGAAACGCTCTTTAAAGCGCGCGCCTTGCTCAGCGTGCCCGTCTCGTGCAGCACGTCCAGCCTGCGCCAGGAACTCGAAAAGATCGCCGCGGACCTGATTGTTGAGCTCGCGCTTACTGAGCCGGCTATGACCCCATCGTGATTTAGGGCTTCTACAAAGGCAGAGGTCAGGGTCAAACCCGAAGTCCGAAGGTCGAAAGAAGGCCGAAGGGGAAGCCCGAATGGGAAAAAATCGGGCTCAGGTTATTTTCGGAATTCGGACTTCGGGATTCTTCTGGTCTTCGGATTCCGGAGCTAGTACTTCACCACCGCATCACTACCATTAGTCGGCTATCCACCGCGTATAAGCCGGAGTGCCGAAGTAATCGTATCCTTTGCTCTCGTTTGCCGTTCCACTCAGCAGCGCGTGGATGAATCCGTTTCGTTCAACTTGAACCGTATGAAATACTTGCCGGTTCGGGTTTTCCTTCAGAATGAACTGTACACGGCCGGCAAGGGCTGTGAACGATTCGAATTCGGCATTCGTCCGCACCTGGAATTCGAATGAGTCGGAAAAGTCGCGCTGCATCTCATGACTCTTTCCCCATGCGCCGCCGGCCGCGCTGACAAACGGCTTCCCATCCAGTAATGCGACGGCATCGTTGTACGCCAGGACGCAAAGAGTATGGTTTCTATCGGACTTGAACCATTTCACAAACTTCTCGCGATGGGCAGCGGCGTCGTAGGCGTAGTTGCTGTCCAGAAAGGCAATCCGCACAATGTGGTCTGGAATCGTTGTTACGGCATTGATATAGCCAAAGATGAAACTGCCGCCCCCGCTGTGTCCGGCCAAAACAACGTCGGCGACATTTGCGCCCAGCGTTTGCTGGACGGCCGCGAAGATCAGGGGAATCTGTTCATCGCCATTTCGTTTGCGCCAGGCCGGCCAGCTCTTCTGGGTGTTCTCCAGGTAAGCGATGATGATCACCTGGTTTGTAAGCACTGCGCGCAGGAAACGGGTTTGCGCGCCGATCTGTTGAATGCCGAAATGCCAGTCGTCGCCGGCCTGCACACTTTTCCCAACGGTTTGCTCGATCGTGTTCCCATTGGGCAGTGCGTAAAACACAAGTACTGCCTTTTTCCCGGGCGGACACAGTTCCGGCGACGGAGCGTTGATCTGAATTCGGACACCGGGTTCGAGATTTAGCCATGTGATACGCTCATTGAACGGCGCAAGGCTGTGCGCGCTTGTTTCGTATCGAGGCCGTGGTACCACACCTTCATCGCTCAGCAATCCGCACAACGCCGGATGCGCGAGAACTCCTGCAACCGTGTTGCTTCGCCCATTAACTTCCATTGACTGCAAAACGAGTCGGGTGCACTGGCTATAATCGACCCACGCCGCCGCATGCCCTAGATACACTGGTTGTATCGGGATGCCGTTCGTCTGGTGCCAGCCGTAGATCGCGAGTTTTCCCGGCGTTGACAGCAACCGCGCCGAAATGACCACGTCCTTTTTATCGCCCGCGACGAGCGCGCCTAATGGATGCGCAGACAAATGTTCAGCTCTCTGCGCGTGTACGATTGCATTGTGGTTACTGAATACCGGGAGTGTCGTCATGGCAGGACTGGGTGGAATAGGCAATGGGGCGAGCTTGACTTCCGCCGCCCTGTAGATGGCGTCTACCATTTTCGGTGTTGGCAGCGAGCACTCCAGCGCATCGGCAAGTTTTTGCGCCAATGCCGGGGAGATTGGCATTAGCAAGTAATCGGCGTCTGAACCTATGGCGAGGTAATCGGGCGTGACAAAGAATTTGGCGATGTTGGTTTTGCCTTCATTGACATTGGCGACTGTGACCGGACATAGGCGGCGCAGGAATTCGGGGACATTGCCGGAAATGATTTGCGTAAAGACTTGCTGCTCGCGATTGGTCAGGTCCAAGGACGCAACCTGTTTGGCAAACTGGCTACCAGTCGGCGCGTTGGCCGCGCGCGGGGGCAAAGGCAGAACCTGCGCCGGCGAAACTCCCGGGCCGGCAAGCAAAAGGCACAAAAGGACACGAAAGAACTTTTTCTTTCGCGCTCCTTTGCTCGAATTCATTTTTCTGTATCTTTCCTTGGAAAGAGCGGCGCCGGTGCGCCGATAGTGTGGCCGGCTGCCAGTCCGCCCCAGCGCGCGGCAGCGAATTTGTCGGGTGCCCCTTCCAGCCCAATCTGTGAGTAGATTTTGGAGGCGCTGCCGGGCAGAAACGGCCAAAGCAGGACGGCAAGAATTCGGCAGACCTCGACCAGATTATAGAGGACCTCGTCCAGACGCACGGATTGCGCCGGATCTTTGGCCAGCTTGAATGGCGCAGTGTGGTCCACGTACTGATTGGCTCGCGTAATCAGCGACCAGATTGAAAGGAGCGCAGCTTGCAAGTGGTTTTGCTCCAGAAACGCGCGCGTCTCCGCAATCACTCGCTCAGCTTCCGGCGCCAACTCGTTCGAGGCTCGCGGCACTACGCCGTTGCGGTAACGCTTGAGCATCGAGAGTGAGCGGTTCACCAGGTTTCCCAGGCCGTTCGCGAGTTCGGCCGAGTATCGCGCGCGGAAACCGGCATCAGTCCAATTGCCATCGGGGCCGATATCCAGTTCGCGCAACACGTAGAAGCGAAACGCATCCACCCCCCACTCATCAATCACTGCGATGGGATCCACCACGTTCCCCGTGCTCTTGCTCATCTTTTCGCCGTCCTTTTGCCACCAGCCATGCGCCAGGACCTGGCGCGGCAATGGCGCGCCCATTGCCTTAAGCATGATCGGCCAATAAACCGAATGGAATTTAACAATGTCCTTGCCGATGAGATGAACATCGGCCGGCCAGAGGGAGAGTTGAGAGTTGAGGTTTGAGCGTTGATAGTTTGCTGCTTGGCGCGCGACAGGATCGCCGAGTGCGGCAGGGATGGTGATGTAATTTGCCAGGGCATCGAACCAGACATAGGTGACGTACGCGGGATCGAAGGGCAGGGGGATGCCCCAATTCAAACGTGCGGCTGGGCGGCTGATGCACAGGTCTTCCAGTGCGTTGTGCTTCAAAAAACCCAGCACTTCGTTGCGGCGCGTTGTGGGCGCGACAAAATCAGGATTCTTTTCGAAGTGCTCGATCAGCCATTGCTGGTGGTCCCTGAGTCGGAAATAATAGTTTTCTTCCTTGAGGTGAATCACCTCTCCCCACATCGGATCGAAATTTCCATCCGGCAGTCGATCTTTATCGGTCAGGAAAGTTTCCTCTTTCGGCGAGTAATAGCCTTCGTACACGCCTTTGTAGAACTGGCCAGACGCGTGGAGCTTCGAGAGGATCGCCTGGACGGCCTCTTTATGCCGTGCCTCAGTCGTGCGCACGAAATCGTCATTGGTCAGCTCGAGCTTTCTAGCCAGTCCTTTCCAAACCTCGGCCAGTTCATCGCAATAAGCCTGCGGGCTTTTGCTTTCCGCCACGGCGGCCTGCTGCACTTTCTGGCCGTGCTCGTCCAAACCCGTCAGAAAAAATGTCTCCCGCCCAAGGCTGCGGTGTGCCCGCGCGATCACGTCCGCCACTACCTTCTCATATGCATGCCCGAGGTGGGGTTGGCCGTTGACGTAATCGATGGCGGTTGTGATGTAATACTGCTTGCTCATCCGGAAGTACTTTGACTGACCGGCCAGGCATTGGCAAGAAATGGCGGTTTAGCCCTTATTCTGCGCGCCGATGCGGTTTTAGTTCTTCATTCCCTTCCTCGCTATCTCTTGGTGTCCACCACTTGTCGCTGCCACGGGCAGTAGGTGTGCACCTACCATATAAACATACGATTACGCAGGGGCCCTCAGTTTTGCCAAGCTGCGAAAGGAAGCTGGAAGTCGTTGCAGTTTTCGTGTGCCTGTCGAGTCGTTTGTGCCCGTTGGCAACCATTTTCGGCTGAACTGGCAAATAAACTTGGCCAATGCAGGAAAAAGACGTGGACAACCCATACGGTGATTTGTGATAAGATCAGCGTTCATGTTAGTTGCAGGCAGTTGTTGGTCGCTGGAGGTCCTTCACCCGATGGATTGCCGGTGCTGCCGCACCGTGCCGGGTTTTCGCCCGTTGCCCGTAAACTCCCAAACCGAATAAGTCCAATCCTCAACTCCGGAAGAACTCATGCGTAGCAAAAAAATTCTCGGCTTAGCCGCCGTATCTCTGGCCATGCTGGCCGGAAGATCCAGTCAGGCGCAGCCGTACTCTAACGCGGTCACGTCCTTAAACCCTCCCCCAGTGGGTTATTGGCCGCTGCAAGAAACCACTCTGCCGCCCAGCCCAGGCTCACTCAACCTGACCGCCCACAACAGCGGCACTCTGGGCGGCGTTGGCGACGGCCTATATGGTGCCTGGTATCAAGCCAGCGGCTCCTCCTGGTACGTGACGAATAGCGTAGTGCTCACGAACGCGCAATTCACCGGCGACGGCAGCGAGGCATTGGTCTGCCAAAGTGTGTATAATACGGCAGTGCCGGGCCAATACGTGGTGGTTCCCCACACCACCAATGGCGTGGCCAACGATGCTCTGACCATCAAGGCTCCGTTCTCGGTGGAATGCTGGGCTTTATTTGGCTCCACGAATGGTGTCGCTCGCGTGCTGGTTGCCCAGGGCCCCACACGCACCGACTGCGGCGGTTCCGATCCCAATAATCCTTACAATGGCGGCACCTTCCAGGGTATGGCCGGCTTTGAGTTGGGTCAGTTCCAGGACTACCTCTTCTTCATGCCCTGTTCCACCAACGGTTTCGCCAAACCCGAGTTGGACACCAGCAGCTTCAACTCATTTACAGGTTTCAAAGTCGGCCAACTGGTCCACATCGTAGCGACT
>CAZUVM010000170.1:0-4877 GCA_964623885.1 uncultured Verrucomicrobiota bacterium | reverse complement strand
AAATCTTCGCACACTTCATGTGCTTCTTGGGCGGATAAAGCCCAAGTTCGTGCATCGCGTAAAGAATCCGGCGCTGGGAAGGTTTCAGGCCGTCACGGACATCGGGCAACGCGCGCGAAATGATGACCGACATCGAGTAATCGAGGAACGAGCCCTTGATCTCATCGGCGACGTTGATCTTTACGATCTTCTCGTTGGCCGCATAGGGCGATGGACCACTGGAAGGGGGCTCAGGAGCCGGTTCATTGGTTCCGTTAGGTGGATTTGGTTCGTTTTCGTCAGGCATGAGAAATCAGTTAATCAATGAGCGAATCAGTGAGTTAGTGAATCAGTGAATGACATGCGACTCGGCATCGGGGCATTTCACGAAAGCGCTCGCGGAGTTACGTCCCCAACCCGCGCGGGCAAAAGCGTGATCGCAAACTGTTCGCAGGCCGCGCGCATTCGGGCGTCGGTAGTCGCCAATGAACCGCATCGATGAAGATCGCAAGTCGCCACATGCAACGCGTCCAGGGTGCGCAATGGCACGCGTGGATGACATGCCGATTGAATCGCCGCCGCCCGTTCCAACACAAGCCGGTTGAGAGGCAGCAATCGAATCAAATCCTGTTCTGTCATCTCAATGAACTTCTGCCACGCCCGGGTGCGCTCTTCCGCAACCACATGCCCTGCCCGCTCTTTTGCAAGCAGGGCCGAGAGGAGTTCGGTCAATGCTAACTCCGAAGTTTCGAAGTGCTGGCCCAGTAACGCGGTGTTGAACCATTCGCTGTCGGGTTCCCGCACGAAGAGTTTAACGAGGATGGCCGTATCCAGATACATCCCTACCATCCGCGGGCATCGCGGTCTTCGCGCACCAGCTCTTCGGCAGATGGTCCGCCATGCACTCGTTGACCCAGGAGAAAATCTCCCATGCCCGTGAATGGCTTTCTCCCCTGCTCGGCTTTGATCGGGCTCAGCCGAGCCTTGGGCACACCTGCGCTGGTAATGGTCACCGACTGCCCTTGTGCCACCAGTTCGAGCAATGCCGACAGTTTGGCCTTGGCGGCCCTCACGGGCATTACCAAACCATGCCCAGGCATCGCCGCCGCCTCTTTGAGCACTAGCGGGGCAGTCGCTGTCTTTGATACCGGCCATTTTTCCGAACGTTTCTTCTTCACACTGCAATGTAGTCACATGTGACTACATACGTCAACTCTTTTCTAAATATCCAAATTCCGCACATTCAGCGCGTTGTCCTCGATAAACTGCCGGCGCGGCTCGACCTCTTCGCCCATCAGTTTGGTGAACATTTCTTCGGCCTCAATCGCATCGGTCAAGTCAATGCGCAGCAGCTTGCGTCGCGCGGGATTCATCGTGGTCTCGAACAGCTCTTTGGGATTCATTTCGCCCAGACCTTTGAACCGCTTGATTTGCAGCCCACGCCGGCCGACCTCCTTGACACTGCCCAGAATCTCCGGGATCGAGAACAACGGCTTGATCTGCTGCTTGTCGCCTTCCCCTTCAATGAGTTCGAACAACGGCTTGTCCTGCGCCGAGTAATGGTCGACGCTCAACCCTTTGCGCGCCAGTTTATCCAGCAGCTCCTTGATGGCTCCACTCTCATACAGTTCCTCGTGCCGCGCCCGTCGCGTCGAACCGTTCTTGGTCTTTTCAATCAGCGCCGTGTCGCTCTCGTCCTCGCCGGACAGCCCGAGGTCCAGGTCCGGATTGGTCTCCGCAAATTTCGCCAGGTCCTCGTTCGCGTGGAAGTAGTGCACGGTTTCTTCATTGCCTTCACGCACCTTGACCAGGTGCTGCGGCAAGGAGTGCTTCTTTTGATCCCGATGTTCGAGATAAACGGCGAAATCGCCACCCTTCCGCCGCAAGCCGTTCGCGTATTTATCAAGCGCTTCGAGCAGTTCCAGAATCTCACTCAGTTGCTTTGGCGAAAGCTCGTTTTGATCCAGCACATTGCGCAGCCGCACTTCCTCCGTGCCAAGCTGGATGAGAATCCGATTCAACTGCGCGTCGTCATCGACGTACTCGACGCGTTTCTTCCTGGCGATCTGATACAGGGGCGGTTGGGCGATATAAACGAAACCTCGCTTCACCAGTTCCGGCATTTGGCGGTAAAAGAACGTCAGCAGCAGCGTGCGAATGTGCGAGCCGTCCACGTCGGCATCGGTCATGATGATAATCTTGTGGTAGCGCAGCTTTTCCAAGTTGAACGCGCCTTCACTGTCGCCATCGCCGATACCTGTGCCGACCGCGGTGATCATGGTGCGGATTTCATTGTTTTGAAGCACCTTATCCAGCCGCGCCTTTTCCACGTTAATCAGCTTGCCGCGAATCGGCAGAATCGCCTGGAACTTCCGATCCCGGCCCTGCTTCGCAGAACCGCCTGCAGAATCACCCTCGACGATATACAACTCGGTGTTCGCCGGATCACGGTCAGAGCAATCGGCCAGTTTGCCAGGCAGCCCGCCTCCGGTGAGCGCCCCTTTGCGCACCGTCTCACGCGCTTTACGCGCTGCCTCGCGAGCGCGTGCTGCCAGCAGGCCCTTTTCGATGACTTTCTTCGCCACCGATGGCGCGGCGTCGAAATAGGTCATCAATCCGTCGTAAACGATCGACGAAACAATGCCGTCAATCTCCGTATTGACCAGTTTGACCTTCGTCTGCGATTCGAACCGCGGATTGGGCAGCTTCACACTCAACACGCAAACCAAACCTTCGCGCACATCATCCCCGGAAATTGCCGGGTCCTTTTCTTTAAGCAGGTTGTTTTGCTTCGCGTATTGGTTGATCGCGCGCGTCAGCGCCGATCGAAACCCTGTCAGGTGCGTGCCGCCATCCGGGTTCGGAATCGAGTTGGCAAAACAAAGGATTTGATCGTTGTAGCTGTCGTTGTACTGCATCACGCAATCAACAAACACGTCGTCCTTCTGCCGGAGCAGCGCAATCGGCTTCGGATGAAGCACCTGCTTGTTCCGGCCGAGCTGTTTAACGAACTCTTCGATGCCGTCCTTGTACAAGAACCGTTCGCTCTTCTCGTTGCGCTCGTCCTTAAGTTCGATCTCGACGCCGGGGTTCAAAAATGCCAACTCGCGCAACCGGTTCGCCAAAATATCAAACTTGAACTCGGTCGTGATCGTGAAAATCGTCGCGTCCGGCTTGAATGTGATCAATGTGCCGGTTCCTTTGGACTTGCCGATCACCTTCAGCGTCTCTGTCGTCACGCCACGCGCAAATTGCATCGCGTAAACCTTACCGTCCCGCGACACCTCCACCTTGAACCAGTCCGACAGTGCGTTGACGCATTTGGCCCCTACACCGTGCAATCCGCCGGAGTACTTGTAGGCCCCCTGCCCGAACTTGCCGCCCGCGTGCAAATTCGTCAGCACCAGCTCTACGGCCGGCATGTTCCACTTCGGGTGCATGTCCACCGGGATGCCGCGTCCGTTATCCCGAATTGAAACCGAACCATCGACATGAATTATGACCTCAATCCGGTCGCAGTGCCCGGCCAGGTGTTCATCGATCGAATTGTCCAGCACCTCGAAAACACAATGATGCAAGCCGCGCTCGTCCGGATCCCCAATGTACATTCCGGGCCGCTTGCGAACTGCTTCCAAGCCCTCGAGCTTGTCGATCTTCGACGCATCGTACTTCTCTGGCGCGTCCGCAGTCGGCTTCACATTTTCGGTTGCTTCCAGCACTTTTTCCTCAGGCATAAATGATCGGACCAGGCGCTTTTTGCCACCCGTTTACAGACCAATAAATTTACGAAAAAACCGCCTGAACGACAATGTTTATTTCGGCCTTTTAGCGGCTAAAAACCACAATCCGTTGTAAGAGCTGTGAAGCAATAACCCCACGTATTGAGGATGCCACGCCTTCCTCTTTTTCCCTGATTTTCCGGAAAAGTTGGGTTCCAAAACCCCTTCAAATAGGTTCAAATCACAACGCCTCGACACAAGTCCTGACGCCCACGCAAGCCAGTCACCGCTTCCTTCCGGACCCCGATTTGGCCTTGTTTGTGATTAGTGTATATAATTCTACTACGATAAACTATTTTTGAGACTTGGACAGTTTTTGTCCCACCCCCTCGCCTATACTCAAACTCAAAAATGACGGACATTCAAACCAGAGATCCTCCTCCCCGGATTCATAACCGGCTTCACCCGCAGCGCGGCGCTAAACCGCATGCCCCGCCCAGCCTTCCTACGGGAAGACTAGCCCGCAACTCTCTTTTTGCTGCGCCGTTCGGTCCCCAAGATACCCGACGACTCTCCGTACCACTTAGTATCACTCAGTATCACCCAGTATCACATAAAAGTTTTTTAACTTTGAATTTGCTCGACATTCCTGCCCCTCCCTGCTACAAAAGCCCTAACGACCGGGCCTCTATTTTGGCACCTCGCAAAAGCTCTTAAAGTGCACATCCGAAGAAGTCTTCAGTCGAGTGGGTGGGCCCTTTCGCATGTACTGCTCCTGTCAGCTGTCCAACTCGCTACCGCCCAATGGATCGCCTTCAACGACCACGCCCCAGGTACCATCGGCCTCACCACCTCCTCGAATGCTACTACCTGGAATATCATGGGCAACGCGCCCGGCTCTACCGGTTTCCTGCGGGACATTGCTTCTGGCACGAACTTGCCCGTCACCGTCACAATCACCCGTAGCGGTACGGTGAATCAGGCCAGCGGCGCCGCCGATCCCAGCCCCGGCACACCCCTCTACAATGTCTTCAACGGTTACGTCGATTTCCAGGGCGCCGGCGACGTCGATGCCGCCGTCCAGGTCACTGGCAGTTCCACAGTCACTTATACCTTCACGGGCCTGAAAACCAATCGTCTCTACGGTTTCAAAGGCAGCGCCGTCCGCGGTGGCGTCGG
>CAZUVM010000169.1:0-5501 GCA_964623885.1 uncultured Verrucomicrobiota bacterium | reverse complement strand
TTGGCCCCAAAGAAGCCTTGGCCTTCATCCATCGGCAGGACCGCGGCCGCCAGCGGTACCTCAAGCGGTATTTCTGCCAGCAGCTCTCCGAACCGCTACTCTACCATTTGACGATCAATACCGACCGCTTTTCGGACGAGGAAACCGTGCACCTGATTGCCGGCACCGCTCTCAACAAAATACGGGCCCGGGAGTACAGCACGCAATCGATCCCGACTACACCGGCGGGTTGGTTGCGATAACCCAGTTGCGGGCGCATGCTGATCTTCCCGCTGGGTCGCCTAGGGCAACCATATCCTGGACCCGGTGTTATAATCGCTGGAGCAAGATTGCGATCATGAAAACGACTCGGGTGACGGTGCGCTTCCCCCGAGGTCTTCACGCTCGCCCGGCGGCCGGCGTGGTTCAACTCTTCAAGCGATTTCAGTGCCGCGTAAGGTTGCGTGCAGGGAATCGCGCAGCAAACGCGCGCAACATCCTGAGCATCCTCATGCTGGCAGCAAGCTTCAACACGCAACTCGAGATTCAGGCCTCGGGCACGGATGAGGAATCAGCTCTTCGCGCCGCCGAGATCTTTTTCCAGAACGACGACGAAGCCGCCCTCACGAAAAAAGGAAATCAGCCTTCGCCGGGTGACCGGACTCAGGAAACGTATTGAGGTCACAAACCTGACCTGACTGCAATTCCGGACCTTCCGCTCCGGCACTTCTGACAAACCTGTAATTCTATAGAAAGGCTCCTGTCATGACGGTAGGGGATTATTGATTAAGAAAGTTAGACACCAAGTGAGTTGAAGAAAATGGAGGAAAAAATGAATGTTAGTTTCAAGCAGTTTTGCAAGCCGGCAACTATTCTTGCCCTGGGCAGCGCAGTTTTGCTGGCGGGTTCCGTCGTAGCCTTCGAACAGAAACCGGCCCCCGAGGGAGCTGGCAAGGCATTAAAGATTCCTTTGGACGAAAAGCTGGTGCAAAGCACCGGTGCTCAGACTAGTTATGCACCAATCGTCAAAAAGGTCGCTCCGGCGGTGGTGAAAGTCGTCACGACGGAAAAGGCCAATCTGCCGGATCAGCAGTCGCCCGGGTTCAGCGATCCCTTTTGGCGCCATTTCTTCGGCGAGCCCTCCGGGCCTTCCGGTAATTTGCAGGCACCACTGCGGCATGGTTTGGGTTCGGGCGTGATTGTGACTGCGGACGGCTACATTCTCACCAACAACCACGTCGTGGATGGGGCACAGCAAGTAAAGGTAACCCTGCAGGACGGTCGCGAATTCACGGCCAAAGTGATCGGGCGCGATCCCAAGAGCGATATCGCTGTGGTCAAAATTGACGCCGGCAACCTGCCCACGGTCCCGTTTGCCGACAGTCAAAAAGTCCAGGTGGGTGATACCGTGCTGGCAATCGGCAATCCCTTTGGCGTAGGCCAAACTGTCACGCACGGCATCGTTAGCGCCACGGACCGCGGCGACATGGGCATCGAGGATTATGAAGATTTCATCCAGACCGATGCGGCGATCAATCCCGGCAATTCCGGTGGCGCCTTGGTAGATGTGGATGGACGACTTATCGGCATCAATACCGCCATCCTTAGCCGCTCCGGCGGCAACCAGGGCATCGGTTTTGCCATTCCTTCGGACCTCGCGCGAACTGTGATGACGAGCCTCGTCGAGTACGGACATGTCACCCGTGGCTACCTGGGCATTATGATCCAGAATATGAGTCCCACTCTGGCCCAGGAGTTTAAGCTCAAACAGTCTGTCGGCGCGCTCGTTGGCGATGTGGTGCCGGACGGTCCCGCGGCCAAGGCTGGACTCAAGAACGGCGACGTCGTGGTGCAGTTCAACGGCAAAAATGTGCGCGACAGCCGGCAGTTACAGCTCAGCGTCGCGGAGACCAGGCCAAATTCGAAAGTTCCCGTTCAAATCATAAGAGATGGCTCGACCAGGACGCTGGAAGTCACCATCGGCCAATTGCCGGGCACCGAAAAACTCGCCCAAAACAACACGCCGAACGGCCGCGACACCGGCACTCTCCAGGGCGTCGGCGTGAGCGACCTGGACAGCCAGGTCCGGCAGCAGTACCAAATCCCGCACAACGTTCAAGGTGCCGTCGTAACTGAAGTACGACCGGATTCGGCTGCGGCCGAAGCTGGCCTCAAAGCCGGCGACGTCATTGAATCGATCAACCGCCATCCAGTGAAGGACGCGGAGCAGGCGATACAATTGACCGAAAATGCAAAAGACAAACATACGCTGCTGCGCATCTGGAGCGAAGGCGGCAGTCATTATCTAGTGGTGAACGAGGGCCAACTCGGCTAATCGCGGTTCACCGACACGGCAACCCTCCCGCGGCTTCGTTAGCCGCGAGAGGGTTTTCTTTTGTTCAGTGTCATTCACGGCCGGATTTTAATGTTACCGTAATCTTCTGTTAATGATCCTGTGTTAGTTAAGTGTCATGGCGGCACTATTCAGATCGCAAGCGGACGACGGGAAGCCGCGCTATACCAGCCGAAGGTCGTCCAATATTCTGGCGAAAGAATCGCCCTCAATCTGTTTAGATAAGAGAAAGGAAGTTTGTGAACCGTTCTGTCTGTTTGCTGTTAGGTGTAATCTCATTACTAGCCTCTTGCGCCTCACCAGTGGTTGTTTCGGACGTGGTGGGCCCCGCCCCTTTTCGGATCGGCCATAAGGCATCAGGCGAGGGATACCTGCGCGTCTATTCGGCGCGCGAGGAGATTAGGGAAGGGGTCGGCGACGGTGCCAACCCCAGCTATTATCAGCATACCGATTACGAAGTCCGTAACGATCAGGGAAAGTTGCTGAGGCACGTGGGCAATTTTGATGGCGAATACGACTCATCTCCGGCTCGAATCGCTTTACCTCCGGGGCATTACATCGTAGCGGCGAGTGGGAAGGACTATCTGGAGGCGCAGGTCCCAGTGTTAATCGAACCGGGAGTCACGACAAACGTTCACTTGGATGACCGCTGGCACCCGCCCTCAACCGCGGGACGCAACGAGCTTGTCCACGAGCCCAATGGAAACCCCGTGGGCTGGCGCGCTCAATCGGGCGGTTAATTGCCGGAGACGCAAAGCAGCTCAAATATGAACTTCAGAATCACGACATTCACTTTTCGCTGGACGGAATGAGGCTCCCCAACCAGGAAATTAAAATTCATTCAGAAATGAAGTGCCCATAATGGGGATCGTCTAATTAATGATGAAAAGACATAACTCCTGAGTACGTGAAAGAAAGGCGGGCAGACATGAAATCTTTGACAAAATTATTGGTGTGCGCGCTGGCCTGGGGGACGGCAAACAGCGGATGGGCGGCGCCCGTCGCACCTGCAGACACGGCGATCCTGGCCATTCAACAGGCCCCTGACCCCTCGGCAGTTATATCGGCCTACGCGAACGCCTTGTCGCAGGAACGAAACAACCCGGAGCTGTACAATGCGTATGTCTCGCGCATGGTGGATTTGGGTTTGCCCGAAATGGCCTATCACCAGGCGCAGACGTTGACCACCCTCCAAAGCGATAACGGTCTGGGATGGGGAGTAGTCGCTTACGTCGACGCACGGCGGGCGCAGATGCCGGAGGCAATTGCCGCAATTAACCAGGCGGGCCAATATGCTCCGGACAACAAGTTCGTTCAGCATACGGCGGGTGAACTGGTTGCCTGGTACGATCTGAAGTCGGACCAATCGACGCTTTCAGATAATGCCAAGGCAGGATTAGCCAGAATTCGTCAGTTGCTGGCCCAACGCCCCGATTTCGTGGAGGCGTATTCAACGGCGCAGAAAGCTTATCAAACAGAAACGAGCACCGCGCCGGCAGCTCAGTTGCCGGCCAACCCGGCACCGCAAAACACGTCCATGCCGCAAGCGGTGGTCACTCCGGACCTCGGGTCTTACGAGACGGCTCCCCTGGGATATACCGCCCCAGTAGCACCCGTTTACAGCCCCGATTACGGCTACGCGCCTGATTACTCTGGCGCTTACCTGGATTGGGGCCCGAGTTACTGCAATGACTGGGGTCCAGGCTGGGTAGCGCCTGCGCCCTGGTGTTGGTGGGAGCCATGTGGATTCTGGGGCGGCTCGTCGTTCTTTCCGTTTGGAGCCTCGTTTGCGTTTGGAGACTTCGATGACTTCCACCATCACCACTTCTTTGATCAGGACGGGCGCTTCGGGCATGGCGAGTTTGGACGAGGCGCAGCTTTTGGACATGGCGGTTTTGCGCACGACCCCGGCGTCTGGCATAATGGACATGGCCGGAACACTTTCTTTGGGACGCAGGCAAGGCCGAGTGCGTCGGCAACGCGATGGGCAAGAGCGGGCTCAGCAACTGGTGCAGTCGGAACTCCAGGCATGCCTGGCGCACCTGCCGCCCGTTGGTGGAACGGCACAGGACAGCGCAATGCCTTGGCGACGCAACCAAATATTACTGGCACTCGGTCGAGCACCGGCTTTGGCAGGCCCTCGCCTTTTGCTGGGTTAGCTAACGCCGGCGGAAATGCAATACCCCGGACCGGAGGCTGGACTTCTGGAAGCCGCGCAACGGTAGCGCCGGCACTCACAGGAAGGACCTGGAATGGTTATATTGGCGGCTACCACGGAACGCCCGCAGTCAACAGTCCCTCTGTCCCGCAGAATTACACAGTGCGTTCATATGCCCTTCCCCGTGGCGGTTCGGCCTATACGCCGGTGCCACGCAGCAGTTGGGCGGCGCCGATCTATCGCGCCCCCAGCTACACAGCGCCGCGATACTCGATGCCCAGCTCGCGCTCTTTTGGGAGTTATGGCGGGTGGCGCGGTGGCGCCACAGCAGCAGCGCCGAGATCCTTTGGTGGCGGCAGCTTCGGTGGATTCCACGGGCCCAGTTCGTTTGGCGGAGGATTTAGCCGTGGCAGTATCGGAGTTCAAGGCGGCGGCTTTCATGGCGGAGCCATCGGCGGTGGCGGGTTTCACGGCGGAAGCATTGGCGGTGGCGGCTTTCATAGTGGCGGGTTCGGGGGCGGAGCAAGTCACGGAGGTGGGTTCGGCGGTGGGCGCCGTTAGACCAGCCCTGAAAGCATTAACCGGACGCGGGGCTCCTCTATTGGACCCCTGCTTTCGGCGGTTGGGATTGCCTTAGCAGGTCCATGATTCGCCCCGCGTCGCGGAAACTCTTCCAACAGGCTTCACAGGCCCCATGTGCCTCCACCCATCCCTTGTGATAGGCCTGTATCACAACAATCGTGTTCCGTCTTAAACGCGGGTCCTCCGAACCGATATGCGTGTGAAGCTCGGGTATCGGAAATACCTGAGAACAGAGCGGGCAAATACCATCTGACAATTCGGTCACCGAGATTTCATCGCTTTCCATGTTTCCGGCTCCATCTTTTAATCCACAGATAACACTCGCAGGTTAGCCGTTGCTCTCAGTCGCGGGATCACTTCCGCGGCGCTTCCTGATTACGTGTCAGTGTGCCACCGGCTCATTAACGCAGGATTAACGGCGCATTAAAT
>CAZUVM010000168.1:0-35591 GCA_964623885.1 uncultured Verrucomicrobiota bacterium | reverse complement strand
GCGCGGCTTACCGGATCCTCCCCCAGCTCACCGCGACCGAGCTACCCTGGCCCAAGCTGGTCCGCGTGCATTTCTGGTTGGCGGCGGCCGGCATCGTTCTGCTGGTGGTTCCATTAGCGATCGCAGGTGTGAACGAGACCCTCCAGTTTCCAGATGCAAAACTCAGCTTCGTGAGTATCAGCCGTTCGACTCTGCCATTTCTTCGCGTTAGCACGATGGGCGACCTACTCCTGGCACTCGGCCACGTATTCTTTGCTGCAAACCTGATCGGTCTCGTAGTCCGGTTTTATCGCGCAAAAGCCGCCGCGGTCTACGCGGTTGCCACGGCCGACCTGTTCAAAACCGCGGGGGCGAAGCCATGAATTACGGCCCGCTGGTTTTCCTCGCCGCTTTATTCGCGTTGGCCACGTCCTGGTTCGGATTTGTGCTTACACCCCAAATGCAGGTCGGGCACCTTCAGCAAACCAATACCGTCCCTGTCGGCGCGGCTTACCCCGTTGCGCGTCCCGGGTTGGCTCGCCAGGGCCTCGATGTCTATCGCGCCAACGGCTGCGCCTATTGCCACAGCCAGCAGGTCGGCCAAACCGGCACGGTGTGTGATGTCCTCCTTACGGAATCTGGAACGAATCAACCGCTGCTCCTAAATGCATTACGTCAGGTCAAGCCATCCTGGTCTGACTCCGATGCAAAAGAGGCATTGACTGGGCTCCCGGCTACAATCGTCGTCGGCACAACCCCTGAGCAGGCAGATGCTGATGTGAAAACACTCAGCGTCGGTGGTGCAAAAGCGCAGATTTGGGTGCGACCTGAAGGCCCGGACATCGCCCGTGGCTGGGGCAAGCGCCGCACCGTAGCGGAAGATTTTCTTTTCGATGACCCGGTAATGCCTGGGTCACAGCGTATCGGACCTGACCTGGCTAATGTCGCTGTCCGTTGGCCGGACGAGAAGTGGCAGTTCCGGCACCTGTACTCGCCGCAAACCGAAGTTCAGGGTTCGATGATGCCATCGTACCGCTATCTGTTCGAGAAACGGTTGGTCAAAGGTTCGCCGTCAAAGGATGCAATCAGCGTGGTCGGTGATTACGAAATTGTGCCGAAGCAGGAAGGCCAGGCGCTCGTGGCTTATCTGCTGAGCTTGCAGGCCGATTCGCCGCTGTTTGTTGCGCCGCTTTCGGTCGCAAACACACCTGCCGCGGCTGGCACCGAAACTAATGCCGCCGCCGGAACGAACGCCAGTTCAACCGTCGGGACCAACGCGCCTGCCGCCAACAAATGAGCCTGGAGTCCCAAGCCATGTCCCCGAGGCCACCTGAGCCGCGCGCTTCGCGACGCTCGGTGCCGGTGTGGCTCTTTGTCTTGCTCTTCGCCTTGCTCTACTGGGCGATGGTGTACTTTGATCAACGCAGCGCGTGGACCGATAAGCTGGTTTATGCGCCATATCGAAGCTTCGATGATTTGATGAAATACCAGCCGAAGGGCGACCCCTTTCAGGAACTGATGCTCAGAGGCAAAGCCTTATTCGAGCCGAATTGTGGGGCCTGCCACCAGAACGATGGCATGGGCAAGCCAGGCATTGCTCCACCGATGGTTGGATCCGAATGGGTGCTCGGTTCTACAAACCGTTTAATCCGGATTCCGCAGAGCGGCTTTACAGGTCCGTTTCGTCTGAAGGGCGAATTATACAATCAGCCTCCAGGCCAAATGCCGGCTATGGGAGCAAACTTCAAGGACGATGAATTGGCGGCTGTACTCACTTATATTCGCAACAGTTGGGGTAACAAGGCCCCGGAGGTGACGCCGGAGCAGGTGCATGCTGTACGCGCGGACCCTGCAGTCAGCGGTCATCCCCAACAGTGGACTGAGGAGGAGCTCAACGCGGTGCAGTGAGCTTTGGCAGCTTCCGGAGTTTACCGCGAAACACTCATGAAGACAGACTCCTTTAGTGTATTTGGTGTATTTCGTGGTTAATCGGTGTTGCACGTGCCTCACTCCCCGCGTAATTCCAGTGTTTAACGCGTTTTCGGTTTCTGCCACATTCGTGGTGTGAAGCCCGAAGCCGCACCCCCCCGCACCGCGGTGTCTCTCCCCCGCCGGTTCGGCTTGCTTCAGGCTACCGCCTTAAACATGTCCACGATGATCGGCATCGGGCCGTTCATCACCATTCCTGCGCTGATGGCAGCTATGGGCGGACCGCAGGCCATGCTGGGTTGGGTCGTGGGTCTGGTTATCGCTTGCGCCGACGGCCTGGTCTGGAGCGAGTTGGGCGCGGCAATGCCCGGTTCCGGCGGCAGCTACCTGTATCTGCGCCAGGGCTTCGGCCAGCAAAGCCTCGGACGTGCCATGGCGTTTCTTTTCATTTGGCAGTTCCTCCTGAGCGGTCCGCTCGAAATCGCTTCCGGCTACATCGGCTTTGCCCAATACGCTCGTTATCTTTGGCCCGCCATGACTAATCACCAGTCGCAGTGGGTGATGGCAGGTGTTGGAGTGCTCGTGATCGCGCTGCTCTATCGCCGGATCGATACGATCGGCAAAATCACAATCGCTCTTTGGATCGGAACACTCCTCACTGTCGGCCTGGTCGTGCTGAGCGGTCCTTTCCATTTCCAAGCCCGGCTCGCATTCGATTTTCCTCCAGGAGCCTTCCATTTCTCGCTCGGCTTCTTTCTGGGGCTTGGCGCCGCCGCGCGCGTCGGCATCTACGATTACCTCGGCTATTACGACGTTTGTTACATCGGCGACGAAGTCAAAGACCCGGGCAGGGCGATCCCGCGTTCCATTCTCATCAGCTTGTTCGTGGTCGCCGTAATCTATTTGAGCATGAATCTCGCGATAATTGGTGTGGTGCCGTGGCGCAAATTCGTTCCCGCGTCCGGATCGCCTCTACCTGACCCGCCGCCGCCAGTCGTCGCCTGGTTCATGGAAACTATCTATGGTTCGCGGGTCGCCAAAGTCTTTACCGTGCTGGTCCTGTGGACCGCTTTCGCCAGTTGCTTCAGCCTCGTGCTGGGTTACTCACGGATCCCGTATGCCGCCGCGCGGGACGGCAATTTCTTCAGTCTCTTTGGTAGAATTCATTCAAAGAAAAACTTCCCTCACGTGTCGCTGCTGTTTGTGGGCGGATTGTCGATCCTTTGCAGTTTTCTGCCACTCATGACCGTGATCGATGCGCTGCTCGCCATGCGCATCCTGGTGCAATTCATCGGCCAAATCGGCGCCTTGTTTTGGTTGCGCCGGAATGAACCCAAACTCCGCCGACCGTTTCGAATGTGGCTCTACCCGCTGCCCGCGTTCATTGCGCTCGCTGGCTGGCTGTTTCTGTTCGCCACGACTCAAAAAACCACGTTGCTTTTCGGGCTGGGCGCTCTTTTGGCCGGCATCATTTTGTTCTTTATCCGGGACGCCTGGTGGCCCGCAACGCCCGCCAAACCAGCACCACCCCCGCCGCAATAAACGGAACGCTAAGCATCTGGCCGACGCTTAACGGCAGGTTCGCCTCGTAGTCCGCTTGTCGCTGCTTCACGAACTCGATGAAGAACCGAATTGTGAACACGCTAATCAAAAACAAACCCAGCAGCAGGCCCCGCGGCGTTCGCGATTTCAGTCGCCGGTATATCAACAGCAGCGCTATGAAAACGAGCAAGTAGCTAATCGACTCATACAACTGCGCCGGATGACGCGGCACATTGTCCACACGCAGGAACACGAAAGCCCAAGGCACGCTTGTCGCGTCGCCCAAGATCTCCGAATTAAACAAATTCCCCAGGCGGATTAGGCACGCGCCTAGCGCGGTCGGCACGATAATCCGATCCATCAGCCACAAAAACGGAAATTCAGGCCGACGCCGGCTGAACAACCAAACAGCCAATAACACACCCACCGCCCCGCCGTGGCTTGCCAGCCCCCCTTCCCAAACTTTCAGGATCTCTACCGGATGCCGCAGGTAATAATCGGGCTCATACAACAAACAATGCCCTAACCGGGCCCCGACAATGGTCCCAATCACGACGTAAACCAGCAACGTGTCGAGTTGCTTTTCGTCTTTGTGTTCCGCTCGAAACTGCCATCGAGCGATGGCGTAACCTATGGCGAACAGGAGCGCGAAGAACAACCCGTACCAGCGCACCACCAGCGGTCCCAACTGCACAATCTCCGGCCGCACGTTCCAGTAAATGTAAGCCATGTATTAAATCCTAACCTTTAATCCCTTTTCCTTGCTTAATCGTAATCATAATCGTCATCGTAATCGTAATCTCAATCCTAATATTCTCCTCCTTTTATTCCCTTTGGTCGCCTCAGCCGAATACAGGACTAAGAGAAACGATTAAGATTACGATTACGACTACGACCGAGAACTACCTTTGCATTTGTTGCTCCCGCGCATCTGGTTTATGCTTACACCATGGAAATCGGCAGCACACCGTGGTGGTTGGCATTGGTAACCGCAATTTGGTTCGCACTCATGGCGCGACGCGCCGGGCGGAGTTGGGTTCTTTGGGCTTTCTCGGGTGCCCTGTTTGCGCTCGTGACCGCTACCCTGATTCTGGGCCTCGGCCACGCGATGACCATCCCGTTTTCGGACCATGACCGCGCGGTCGCCCAGACTAAGTGGACGATCGCAGTAATCCTGGTCGTTGCTGTGCTCGGCGCGCTCTTTACGCTCGGTCTTCTGCGCCAGACCTTTTTTGTCACTGCCGGCCCGATCGCTCCCTCCGGCTCGATCCAGCCTGCTGCACCAAGGTAGGAGCCTCTAGCATGGAGAGCTTGATTTGGATTGCTGTCATCGCTGGCGTAGTGCTTTTGTTCGGCGCCGCCGTCTTCGTGCATGAATTCGGTCATTTTCTGGTCGCCCGGTTTTGCGGCCTTAAAATCGAGGGGTTCTCGATCGGGTTCGGTCCAAAAATCTTTGGCTGGACGCGAAACGGTATCGAATACGCTTGGCGTTGGATTCCCGCCGGCGGCTACGTGAAGCTGCCGCAAATGATCACCTCGGAAGCCATCGAGGGCAAAGCCGAGGACAATCTGCCACCGGTTTCACCGGGCGCCAAAATCCTGGTCGCACTCGCCGGTCCAGTGATGAACGGGGTCTTCGCATTTTTCCTCGCCACCGTCATTTATTTCGTCGGCCTGCCCGTGCTGGTGAACCCAGCAATTGTCGGGGCTCTCGAGCCGGGCTCGCCCGAGGCGAAGTTCGGAATTCAGCCGGGCGACCGCATCGTCGCCGTCAATGGCAAACCTGTGAACTCCTGGGAAGACGCTCAAATGACGGTGGCGATGGCACTCACCAATGTCCTGCCTGTGACGCTCGAACGTGCCGGGGTGCGCAAAACGTATTACCTTACGGCCAGGGTCAATGAACAGTTGGGCCTCAAGCTGCTCGACCTCGAACCTCAGGAACACCCTGTCGTGCGCCTGGTTAAACCAAACAGCCCCGCCGAACAAGCTGGGTTGAAAGAGGGCGACCAGGTGCTTTCGTTCGCGGGCATGCCGGTGGTGGGCCAGGAACAACTCGTCCATCTCATCCAAAAACGGCCGAATCAGCCTACACCAATCGATGTCCGCCGCAGCCAGCAGCGCATCACCCTGCAGGTCACTCCGGCTCTGGATCCAACAACCAAAATGGGCCGCCTCGGGGTCGAGATTGGCTCCGACACCACCAGCACTTACCAGGTCCAAAAACCAGGCCCGGCGCCTTGGATCCTGGTCGGCGACGTCTGCCACCAGACTTTTGCCACACTCGGTGCGTTGCTCCACTCCAAACAAACGGGAGTGGGTGTCAAAGATCTCAGCGGCCCGCCGGGCATTCTGGCGATGCTCGCTCATGAATTGCGCGTCGATTACCGCCTTGGCCTCAAATTCATGGTCCTGCTTAATATCAGCCTGGCCGTCCTCAATCTCCTGCCGTTGCCGGTGCTCGATGGCGGACACATTGCCATGTCGCTCCTTGAAAAAGTCCGCGGCCGGCCTTTGAGCCGCCGCATTCAGGAACAAGCCACGACCGCTTTCGCCTTGCTCCTTATTTCATTCATGCTCTACGTCTCATACAATGACATCGTCCGGCGGTTCCCTTTGTTTCAGGTGCTGTTTAAGGAAAAGGCCCAAATCGAAAACTCCTCCTCCAACTCGCCCGCTAATCCACCGTAGTTTCCAAAACATTGGGGTGTTCACCGTATTGTCTGCTGGATGGAGTTTGTGATTTGTTGACTCCACAACCGGTATCAGACGAAAACTATTATGAATTTGCTGAACAGCACGCTCGAACTGCAAAATGGCGGCTGGATTATTGACGACAAAACCAACGAATCACTCGTGTATCGCAAAGCGTTCGGAGACCCGACCTATCGTGTTCGTTATCAACGGAGCGGGCCGGACTTCACTCTGCAGCGATCGGTTGAAGTCACTTGCGTTGATAAAGGCACGAGTTTCTTTCTGAACGAGGAAAAAGCCCTCCCCGTGATTGCTGAAATCATCGACCAGCTCAAGAAAGCAGGCATTTCCTCTGAGCTACAGCCCCAAATAAATCTGAATGCGATTTCCCACTCCTGACGCCCTTTTTCCTCAGTTAGCTCATTAACCCCTTTGGGTTACCTCTTAACCGCCTTTGCGCCCGTTGCGCCTCTGCGTGAGGATTGACGAAAGTTTACGCCGCTTTCGCCACGTTCATCGGTTTCACCTCCTGCAAGTGCGTCAGCGCATACAGCATCAGGTAGGTGATGAACAGGAACGTGGCAAACAGGGCAGGGAAGGCATAAGAAGTCGGATGGTTAAAAGGATCGGCAGCCCACTGGCCAATTCCACGATAAAGCTCCAACGGCTTGTACAGCACATCCCAACTGTTGAATCGCAGGAATCGGCCAAGGTAAATCCCAAAACCGCTCAACGCAGCCACGCCGGCGATAAACAGCCAACTGGCGGCTCGGCCCAGGGCGCGCATCACGACAGCTTGCATGA
Source organism: uncultured Verrucomicrobiota bacterium (assembly GCA_964623885.1). Classification (GTDB taxonomy): domain Bacteria; phylum Verrucomicrobiota; class Verrucomicrobiia; order Limisphaerales; family UBA8199; genus CAZUVM01. The sequence goes on along the minus strand of CAZUVM010000168.1, from coordinate 28,643 downwards.
GATACAGTGAAACAAAGCCCAATATCAGTCCGGTTAGCGCACAACAGAGGATCAACATAAGGTCGACCCAAAAATGACCGTAAAACCGCGACGTGAGATGGATCAAATCGGTACAAATGTAAGGGGCATTGGGAAAAAACAGCAACCAGGCCGCCGCCAGTCCGCGAAAACGCCAGTTGGGCCGGGATTCGCCTCGGTACTCATCACACGCCAGCAGCGCGAACGCAAGCGGCAGCCAGGCCAGGAACAGGTTCCAGACCAGGAACCCGTAAACCATCCGGCCGGTCCAAATAATGCGCGCTGCAACCAGCACGACGCAAACAATTGACGCAAACAACAGCGCGAGCATCGGCACTGCCGTCTCCCGCCTGAACGCTAGTCTCAGCAATCTCATATCAATTCAATCCAATGTCTCAATTAGACCTTTAATATACTGTATTGCTCAACGGAGTCAGCTTCGGAGCAGCCCTGCACAGGAGAGCAACCCGCGTGCCCAACCGATGGCCTTAGAGCGGAGCGCGAGCGGTCCCCGCTCGCAGCGGCATGGACGCAGGCCCGGCGAGCGCTGTGACCCAAGGCACCGATCGCGCTCGGTCCTGGATCATCATGTTCCAAGCATCTGTTCACGTGATCTGCGGGTATCCCGCACTTTTTCTCGAACACCGTATCGTGACCGGCCGCATGCTGATTCGACGCAATGAATCAACTATGGGCGCCGACATAAGCACCAGCCCGAGCAGGAACAATGGCCACTGAAATTGGACCGGCAATACGTGCCGTACCGCCTCAGTACCGCCTTTTGCCACGCGCAAGCTATCAACCATGAAGGTGTAGAGGGCAAAACCCATTCCCAGAAAACACAAGGACCAGCAGCACGCCGCGGCAATTGTTGAGTCAGTTCGCTTGGTCCGTTGACCGTATTCAGCAGTCAATGTCCCCCAGCAGATCATCAGCAGCGATATGAGCACCGGCGCCAGGACGGGTCCCCACCACGGCAACGGCACGAGAAACAGGATGTCCCAGTCCAGCAACGAATGTGGCCAGCCAAAGATGACGCGCAAAAACACATAATAGAAAATGTCCCAGACACCAAATGAGATCGCGGTATACGCCAGCCTTTCTTGCCAGTTGCGACCGGCGAGTGTGCCCACCGCCAGCAGCATGATCAAAGTGGCCAATTCGCGCACGAGCTCGACTGGACCTAGCCCGCCAATCACCGGCAGCGGATTCGGTTGATACGGCTCAATGCGGTCCACCATCGTGCGCAAGTCGTAAACCACTGCCGACTCAACCCAAGCCATCGCCGCGGCAAAGAGCACGACCGTCCACCAGGCGTGGCGTTGGTTATGGTTTAGCGTCACAGGTGTTGGAACCGACCCAATTCAGCAGCAGGAAAATGCACGCAAAATAGGGGAACACGCCGTAGGCGGTATCGCTCACGGAATGCGAATGCCGGTCGATGGCGACAAAAACCTGTAAGGCCATACCCAGCGCCACCAGGACCAGGACGCCGCCAGGCACCGACACCGGCATATAAACCCAACCACAACGTTTAAACCATGTTCGTTTCATAATAAGTTTCGACGTTTTCTCCTGGGAGCGCCGGCATCCTGCCGGCGAGAGGCCCCCCAGGCAGATAGGCGCCGGCAAGGATGCCCGCGTTTCCAGTCGTTCATAGAACTTGAAGAGATCACGCCGCCTTCAATTCGTGTGCGACCGGCAAAGATTGTGTCGATGCTGCGGCACTGCCTGGAGAATTCGCAGCGAGACGCAACAACCACTGCTCCACCTCCGCAATCACATTGTCCGGCGTGGATGTGCCAGCCGTGATCCCGACGGTTTGCGCCCCCTCAAACCATTCTGCTTGCAAATCCGCCGCCGTCTGCACGTGATGCACTTGCCGGCAAACTCCCGCGCAGGTTTTCACCAATTCACGCGTGTTGTTACTGTGCGCTCCGCCGATAACCACCACGACATCCGATTGATGCGCCAGCGCCAGTGCCGAACTTTGCCGCTGTTTCGTCGGGTGGCACACCGTGTCCACAAACCGCACCTCGGATTTCGGGAACCGCTGCCGAATCAGGTCGACCAGGTGATGGACGCGATCGATCGGTTGGGTGGTTTGCGCCGCAACGCCGATACGCGCGTGCTCCCGTAATTCGAACACATCGGCTTCGGTAAGCACCACGTCAAAATCGTCCAAGTCCTCTGTCATACCGCGCACCTCGACATGGTCGTGTTTGCCGATCAGGACCGGATGAAAGCCTTCGCGCGCCAGCCGCGCCACCGCGCGGTGGGCCACGTGCACCAGCGGGCAGGTGGCTTCCATTACTGCCAGGCCGCGATCCCGCACCCGGCGCATCGCCTTTTCCGACGCGCCATGCGCGGTGATCATCACGGTGCGGGTGCTGGCTGCATCGGCCTGCTGCACGATATTGATGCCGCGCGCCCGCAATTCACCCAGCACGGTATCGTTGTGCACCAGATCGCCCAAAATCGTCAGTGGCTCGGTTTCGGATTGCTCGAGCGCCAACGCGATTGCGTCGCGCACACCGAAGCACATCCCCAGATGTTCTGCTCGAATAACTCTCATTTCTAACTTTGTAACGCAAAGTATATGACGGAGACTCGCCTGAGACCGTTCAAAATATTTTTCACTTAGGTTTGGTTTGCTGGACGATTTGCTCCAGCAGGTTGATGTAGCCCGTAAACGCTTTCTTCCCCGCGCTCGTCAACGCGCAAGTCGTCAGTGGCCGGTTGTTGTGGAAGGATTTGGTGATCGAGACATACCCCGCTTCCTGCAGCGTGCGTATGTGTGTGGTGAGATTCCCGTCCGTCATGTTCAGCCCGTCGCGCAACTCGGTAAACGACAGCTCGGGCGAGGCCGCCAGCATCGACATGATAGCCAGCCGCCCTTTCTCGTGGATGACGCGATCGAGCTGGAGAAATGGTCCCGGGTTCACGTTTCATTCCTGCGCTGCTCGGTGAAGTAGAGATAGATGCCGTACGCCAGGTGCAGTCCACCAAAAAACACACCCATAATCTGGTGACCGTTCGCCAGCGACAGCGCCGTGGGGGTATGACAGCGTGTGGCCATCAAGGCGCAACCGGAAATAATAAAAAGCCAGCCCAGCAGCTTGATGCCGCGATGCATGAAGAAGCCCGCCGCGGTTAGGGCGCATCCGTAGAGCACGATCCAAAACGCCGGCAACGCCCACGGCTGCAGGAAGTCCCAGTCCGGGCAAACCAATGCCAGTAGGCCTGTGATCGAGCCCGCAAATAACGGCGGCAGCAACGCCTGCGCCACGCGGCGCGTCGGCGGCGACCAGAATGGTTCCGATTCTTTCAACGCCTGGCGACGCACCAAAAGGAACGAGCCCGCCAACGCAAGGAAGGCCACGCCGGCCCAGTAGCCGACGAACCCGGCGACCGATTCGATGTGGCAAAGCCAACCGACAATTCCACCGGCCACCCCCAGCACGCCGCTGTACGTCATGATGGGCGCCAGCGCCCGGCGATACACCGCCGAGCGTTCCATCAGGGTCCGAATCACCTGCAGATGCTCGGCCGCCCAATTCGATTCCATGACAATTACTTTGCTATGCAAAGTGACTCTCGTCAAGTGTGTTTTTTGGGCTTCCCTCGTGGCGAATAGTTTGCATTCGGTTGCCATTGCCAATCACGGACTTCGGGCAGGTCCTGGCCGTGCTCGTTGATATAAGAACGATGCTCGATGAGTTTTCCCTGAAGCTGTTGCTTGAGATAGCTCGACAGAGCCCCGCATACCGGGTATGCAGGGCTCTCGTGAAACCTGCGGTATTGATCGCAAGGGTTTATTTGCGCTTACATCAACGTGTCATGAACGCCTCCAAACATCTCTTACGGATCGCTCTTATCTGCCTCGCAGGTGCGCTGGGTGCGACTGCGGCAACGGAAAATGACGGTGCCAAACTTAACCTGCCCATAATGGCAGGGCCGTTCCAACCGACGCCTGAATCGCTCAAGCAGTATCAATACCCCGATTGGTTCCGCGACGCGAAGTTTGGGATCTGGGCCCATTGGGGGCCGCAGGCTGTGCCCATGGACGGCGACTGGTACGCCCGGGGCATGTATGAACCGGGTAACAAACATTACAAGTACCACCTTGAACACTACGGCCATCCTTCCGAATTCGGCTACAAGGACATCATTCCGTTGTGGAAAGCGGAGAAATGGGATCCCGACCGCTTAATGCAACTCTACAAAAAGGCCGGTGCGAAATATTTCGTCAGCATGGGGTCGCATCACGACGATTTCTTTCTTTGGAATTCCAAACTGCACCGCTGGAACGCAGTCAACATGGGACCGCATCGCGACGTGGTTGGCGAATGGCAGAAGGCGGCACAAAAATATGGGGTTAAGTTCGGCGTTTCTGAGCACCTGGGTGCCAGCTTTACCTGGTTCCAGGCCAGCCATAGGGCCGACAAAATCGGCCCGAAAGCCGGCGTGCCTTATGATGGAGCGAATTCCAATTATTGGGATCTCTACCACTTCCCCGCCGACCCGGACGATCGCGGATGGTACTCAAAGAATCCTCGGTGGCAGCAGCAATGGTTCAACGAGATCAAGGAACTGGTGGATAACTATCATCCCGACCTGCTCTATTCGGATGGCGGCGTGCCCTTTGGCAATGAAGTTGGTTACAGTCTTATCGCTCATCTCTACAATGACAATGCCGCCCGCCACCACGGTCACGTGCAGGTAGTGTATAATTGCAAACAGAAATCCGACGGCCGTTGGGTCGAGGACCTTGAACGCGGCATCATGCCGCGCATCGACCCGTATCCGTGGCAGACCGACACTTCTATCGGCGACTGGTTCTACGATCGGAACTGGAAGTTCCGCCCGGTAAGTTGGGTGATTGATATGCTGGTTGATAACGTGAGTAAGAATGGAAACCTGCTGCTGAATATCGTCCAGCGCCCAGACGGCTCGCTCGATCCCGAAGTCGAACAAATGCTCGAGCAGCTTGCCCAATGGAATGCGATCCACAGCGAAGCCATTTTCGGGACGCGGCCCTGGCTGGTCTACGGCGAAAGCGCAGTGAAGGTTAAAGGCGGCAGCTTCGGCGAGGATTATAAATACAATGCGCGTGAAATCCGGTTTACCACCAAGGGAGGCACGTTGTATGCGTTCACGCTCGGCTGGCCGGAAGATCGAAAAATCACCATCCGCTCGCTTGCCAAACCCGCTGGCTCGGCTGTCAACCACATCCGGCAAATCTCGCTGCTGGGTTATAAAGGCAAGCTCGATTGGGAACAAACGGCCGACGGATTGACCGTCACGCTGCCGGAGCAGAAAATCTCGGAATACACCGCCGCGCTCAAGATTACCGGCTCAGGTCTGACTAATGTCTCTTATACCACGACAGCGGCAGTGATCACGCCGGATGCCACAGGCAAGATCACGCTCTCACCTGATGGCGCCGACGTTACCGGGAGAATTCAGGTCGAGCAGAAAGGCGGCCAGCCCAACTTCGGCTATTGGGACAGCGGTGATGACTCCGTGGCCTGGACCGTCCATTTCCCCGCCTCAGGCAAATACCACGTCCAGACTGCCTGCGCTTCGGTCCACGGCGATGTTGATTTTGTGCTCGCGGTTGGAAACCAAACGCTGAGTGGCATCGCCGCAAAGACCGGTAGTTGGGACGACTTTGCGGCGGTGAATCTCGGCAATGTGGCCATCGAAAACCCTGGCAACCTTACAGTCCGAGTTCGCGCGAAAGACCCTGCCCATTGGCAAGCGATAAACCTGCGCGCCATTACGTTCGTGCCGGAGTGATCGCCCGCTGTGTCGCCTAATAAGCGGCGCGCAGCCACTTGGGCCGGTGCTCGGCCGCGGCCAAATAGAGCCGGAGACCGCTTCACGGGTACGCCAGTAGGGAGAGGGTTAACCTGTCCGTCCCACGCACGTTTAACCGAATACGGAAATGCACAATTTTGGAGGAAGTCTGCACAACTTCGCAGATTTTAGCGGCGGGGTTTGGGGTATGATGCGGTCATTAGTCAATTGAACCAAAATGCCTTCAACCATCGAGCGCCTATGTACCTCGCACAACCTGCTTCTGTTGGAAAACCAGCAAACTGGCTCGGGCAAACACCGTCGGGCGCGCGTCTCCGCAAGTGGGCGGTCGCCTCAGTGGCCGGCGTCTGCCTGGCCGCGACGGCGGTGCCGGCCGGCGTCCTGACCTGGGATGCCGACCCGACCACGCTTGGCGCGCAGGATGGCTCCGGCATCTGGAGTTCGACGGCCACCAACTGGTGGAACGGCATTGCCGACACGCCTTGGAACAGCACGAATGGCGACAGCGCGGTATTCGGCGTGAGCGGCGTGGGCGGCGTGGTAACCCTCGGTGGTGACCTTATTCTTTCGAATCTCACTTTCAACACCAGTTACACCCTGCTGCAGGCGTTCACCTTGTCGTTCACGAACGGCGGCGGAATCGTGACCGCTGCCGCTGGCACGAGCAATGCCATCCCGCAATATTTCGGCGGCGCAAGCGGTTGGAGCCTGGAAGGCGGCGGCACGATTAGCCACAACATTTCCGGCAACGACCGATATACCGGCTTGGCATCGATCAACAATGGCACGGTGTGGGTGGGCGGGAATGATACTCGGGCGTATTTCTCCGGCGACGTGCTGGTGAACACGAATGGGAAACTGGTCTTTACCAGCGGCGGCTCGTCGCCGGGGCAGGGAATTCTGGGCGGGAGCAAGGTTCTGATCCTCAACGGCGGCACGCTGTTCGGCACCTCGTCCACGAAGTATCTGCAGGTTAATAAAATGGTCATGGATAATGGCGGCATCATGGATGGGTTGAGCATCACAATCATGACCAACCTCGATGCCCGCAGCGGTTTTATTGGCGGCGGCCGTGGCGTCGGGCGCTATTCCCAATGCACGTTGTCAAAGTCGACGGCCGGCACGCTGACGATTACCAACCAGCCGTACGCCACTGGAGTCAGTTACTCGAATGTGACTTTGAACGCCGGCGATTTGGTTTTTGACAAGTCGGTCGAAAAGACCGCCAAAAAGATTTCCGGGCCGGTGATTTTGGGCGGCGGCTCGCTGGTGCTTTCGAACGGGAACGTCGTGGCGACCGCCGCGGGCGCGGAGAACGGGATCACGGCGACCACTGTGAAGCCAGGGGCGTCTACGGTGAAATCCTTGACGTTGAATGGTGCGGCCGCGAACGGTGCAATCGCGTTAGCCGCGATCGCGCGACAGACAGGCGGAACGCTGAATGCCATGACGAATAGCTCCGGCAATACCATCACTACCACGTCCGCTAACAATAACGGTATTCTGGGCGGATGGGCGATTGTGAATGGCGCGGACTGGGCGGTCGGTCCAACCCTTGCCCCGTTCGCCGGCTATAATACGAGTGCTGATCCGACAACGTGGGCGTCGACGGACAACGTGAGTTTGAGCGGCAGCCCCGTTGCCGACGTGGGCGCGGGCTCGAACATCAACTCACTGAAGCTTGCCGGCGCCGCGACGGTGACGCTGGATGGTACGCTGACGCTGACATCAGGCGGCCTTTTGGTAACGGGGGGAGGCGCGACAAGCATTACCGGCGGTACGCTGCTCGCCGGCCCAGGCGCGGATTTGATCGTGTACCAGAATGCCTCGGCCGATTTGAGCATTAGCTCGAGCCTGGCGGATAACGGCTCCCCCGCGTCGCTCACCAAATCCGGCGGCGGGAAATTGGTGTTGAGCCCGACAGCGAACACGATGACCGGCGCGAATTATCTCAACGCCGGAGTAGTGGAAGTCAACGACCTGGCCGGGTTGGCCGCTGGTCCGATTGATTTCACAGGCGGCACATTGCGCTATATCGGGACCAGCGCAACCGAGAATCGCGCGATCACCCTGAACGGCCTCGGCGGCACGTTTGACGTGAACAGCGCGGGCACCACTCTCACGCTCAGCGCGAACATTGGCAACTCGGACGGGCTCCAACCGGCAAACAGCGCGGCGGGGGTATTAATGGGTAATCTGGGTGGGTTGACCAAGGTCGGGGCAGGCACGCTCGCGCTGGCGGGCAGCAATTACTTCAATGGGCTCGCGTTGGTGAGCGCCGGAACGTTATTGGTGAACGGGACGAACGCTTACGACGTGACCACTTTCGGCGCGGGGAAGGTGACTGTTGCCGGCGGTACTTTGGGTGGCACCGGCCTCGTGGGTGGCGCGGTTGCCGTTAATAGCGGGGCGACTATTGCGCCGGGTGTTGCCATCGGCACATTGACACTGGCGACAAATCTTTCACTGCAGAGCGGGGCGGCTTCCGTGTTTGACGTCGTCAACGCGCCTGGCGCGAGCGACTTATTGGTGGTGCAGGGCAACCTCAACATCGCAGCCGGCAATGCCATCACGCTGAACGTTTCCGGCGCGCCGCTGACGGCCGGCACTTACACATTGATCCAATATGCCGGCACGAGAACCGGTTCATTTAATTCTGTGCCGGTCATCGCTAGCGGCAGCATCAATGGTTCCTATGCAATTAGCGACACCACCCCGGGGCAGATCAATCTGGTGGTGACGCCGCAAGTGACGATTACCGCTCAGCCAGCCGATACTGTCGTTTCCACTAATGATCCGGCGAGCTTCTCCGTCATTGCCACTGGGCAGGCGCCGATTACATACCAGTGGTATTTTTACGGCGAAGACGGTACCGCTGCGCCGACGCTCCAACCGGACGCTACGAATGCGACCTTTACCATCGCCAGCGCGCAATTCTCAGATTCCGGGTACTACGGTGTTGTGGCTGAGAACGGGATTAATTCAGTGACCAGCCGGCTGGCGCTGCTGATTGTGGGCAATGTGCTGCCGGTGCTGTCGGGGCCGACCAATGTCACGGTCATCGCTGGGAGCAGCTACACCTTTAATACGCGAGTCGTGATCGCCAATCCGCCGCCCACGTTGCAGTGGTTGACGAACGGAATTTCAGTTCCAGGCGCTACCACGACAGCATTAACCTTTAACAATATTCCCTACGCGCTTGATGGAACCGCTGTGTCGGTCATCGCCAGCAACGTGGTGGGCATGGTGACCAATAGCGCATTGCTGACGGTGATTGTTGCACCGTCTATAACGACCCAGCCAACGAACACCGTTGTGAACGAGGGTGATCCGGCGGAGCTTGCTGCCGCAGTAAGCGGTGTGCCGACGCCGACGTTGCAATGGTACAAGAATGATGCCGCGCTGCCGGGTGCGACCAGCGCAACACTTAACATCGCGAGCGCGCAGGGGTCGAACATCGGCACTTATTACCTGGCGGCGACGAATGCGGCCGGCGGCGCCGTCAGCGCAAGCGCGCTGTTAGTGGTCAACTCAACCAACCTGGTGGCTACCGCGTTCTCCCCGGCAAATGGCGCCACGGCCGTGTGCTACGACACGCCGCTGTACGTTACGTTTAACGAAACAGTTTCCATCCGCAACAGCGGCCGGATCCGAATCTTCAACGTCACCAATATCACCACTCCAGTGGATGTCATTGATATGGGCTCGAACACAGTGGTCATCAGCACCTTGAACTCGGGCCAGGGGATTTTGCTGACGAACAACATTCAACCGCGCAGTTTGTTCCCTGGCGACAACACGGCGTTTAATTACTTCCCCGTCATCATCAATAGCAACGTCGCGGCAATCTATCCGCATTCCGGCGTACTGACGTCGAACCAGACCTATTACGTCACACTCGACAACGGTATCGTGGCGTCGCCCACCGGCGCTTATTTTGCCGGGATTTCCAATAGCGCTGCCTGGCGGTTCACCACGAAACCGACTGGACCGGCAAATCCGACTAATCTCGTGGTTGCAGCCGATGGCAGCGGGGACTTTGCTACCGTCCAGGGCGCGGTGGATAACATCCCGTTGAATAACTCGACCTACCGCCTGATCAACATTCGGAACGGCAATTATGTCGAGATTGTGAACGTGTCCTCGAAGTCGAACATCACGTTCCGAGGCCAAAGCCGGCTCGGCACGGTGGTGGGTTACGGCAACAATGCAAATATCGCTCCGGGAGGGTCGACCGGGAGCCGGATGGCCTTTAAGATCAACGGCAATGATATCGCCATCGAAAACCTAACGGTAGTGAACCGCACGCCGCAAGGCGGTTCCCAGGCGGAGGCGCTCATGATAAACACAGGTGCCAGTCGGTTCATCCTCAACAACGCGGATGTCAATAGCCTGCAAGACACCATCCTGGCCAACGTGAACTCGGCGCAAGGGTACTTTTACCAGAGCACCGTGCGGGGCAATTTCGATTACATCTGGGGCGGCGGCAATCTGTTCTTCACCAACTGCCTCATTTACACCGTGCCGAATATTTATGTCACAAACAATTATAACCTCGATGCGGCACGGACGGATTTCAGTTCGACGAGCAATGCGACCACGCATTGGCTGAACCCATCCGGGTCGTACACGGCAAATGGTTTTTCGTACGTGAACTGTTCGCTGCAGGCGGATCCTGCCGTAAATACGATCACGCTCGAAGGCGCGAACGGGACGGCCAATGGTCTGGTATCGTTTACGGGTTGCCTGATCGATACAAACCATTATGTGACGCCCGTTTCGTCAATTTTGAGCAGCTACGTCCTGTGGGAGCACGGGAACAGCAACGTGGACGGATCGCTCCCTGTGTCGCTCGGATTGACGGTCTTGCCTGATGGCGACCAGCGTCTGCTGGCGGCGGCCAATGCGACCAACTGGCTGTACGGTTGGAGGCCGGCACTCGCACCGAATATTCTGACCAACCCGGCCAGCCAAACCGTGACTGCGGGTGATTCGGTGTCGCTGACCGTGAGCGCAACGGGTATTCCCAACCCCGCCTACCAATGGCTTAAGAACGGCACCAACCTGGCAAGCGCTACCAACGCCACTCTGGCGATTGCCATTGCCCATCTGGCTGACTCTGGAATTTATTCGGTGATTGTCACTACGCCCGCGGGTTCGGCGACCAGTGCGACGGCAACGCTCACCGTGAATCCGCACCCAAACACTGCCCCGCCGGTTTTCACCGCGCCGGCCAACGGCAGCGTCTTTACCAACACAGTCGGGATCACACTATTTGTGACAAACACCGCGACCGATGCCGACATGCCGGCAGAAACGATCAGTTTCAGCCAATTGTCCGGCAGCGGTTCGATCACACCGGATGGACTATATGCCTGGCGACCCCAGGTGAACGATGCCGGCAAAACAAATGTGGTTGTGATCGTGGTGTCCGATGACGGCGCTCCTATCCTGAGCGCGACGAACACATTCAGCGTGATCGTGAATTCGCTCAATCAGCCTAATGTGAGCTCTGCGAATTTCGTTGGCGGGCAATTCACGCTGACCGTGAGTGCCGATGTGGGGCCGGACTATGCCGTGCAGACTTCGACCGACCTGGTGAATTGGGGCACGCTTTTCATTACCAATTCACCGCCCTCACCCTTCCAGTGGTCCGATCCGGGCACCTCAAATTATCCAGCTCGCTTCTATCGTTTGAAAGTCGGCCCGCCCTTGCCTTAGACCTGTCACATTCTTTTCCGCTTAATCCCAATTGGAAACAAAGCCGGTTTCCGTTTCCGAAACCTGTGTTATGTTGCAGGAGGATGGGTTCGGGCGGGAGGACCGGCGGGCCTGTTCAAATTGGCTTTTAACCTGGCACAAACGAATGAATACGTTGCTAGTGGTAGTTGACCTCGGAGGCTTCAAAGCATTTAAACTCGAAAATCATAATTCCCATCGCTCTCCGCGCCTGGAATTTCTGGAACAATTTGACAATCGCGCGGCCCACGGCCGACTTGTCGATCGTGTTTCTGACCTGTCCGGCCGGTTTCCCCGCGGGACCGGGATGAAGGCCGGCGGCGCTATGTCGGATGGCGAACGGCACAATATCGAGCTCGAAACGCGCAAACGTTTCGTGCGGCAATTGGCCCAAAGGCTAAACGTGCTAGCCCGCACCCAGGATGTTGAGCGTTGTTACCTGGCCGCCAGCCGGGAAATCAATCATCAATTGCTCGAAGAGCTCGATCCACAATTGCGAGCAAAAATCGCCCGAAATGTTCCTGCCGATCTGACCAAATTGGAACGAGCCGAGTTGATCAGCCGCTTCTGAGCGGAATCCCCGGGTTGTTAACCTGGCACCCTCACCTGCAGCGGTGCTTATGTTGCCTGCGCATTGCTTTCACCGGGCGAATGTCTATCCTCCCCTGTAATGATAAAAACTGAAAAGCCGGCGGTCGACCCTGAGCTGAAGCGGCGTATTCTCGACCTCATCAACTACAAGGGCGGAGGATACAACGAAGAAAACGTCGCCGATATTATTGAAAACGCCCTGAAATTGTTAACCGATGTCCAGGACACCGGCGACGTAAAGGTGATCCAGACTGCGCTGCGTGAACTGCGTTATGCCTTTAAACTGTTCGCGCCGTACGCCGGGTCTCGAAAGGTGACCATCTTCGGTTCGGCGCGCACGTTACCGAATCGGATGGAGTATCAGCAGGCGCTTGAGTTCGGTCGCAAAATATCCGAAGCCGGCTTTATGGTCATCACTGGCGCGGGTGGTGGAATTATGCACGCCGGCCACGAAGGGGCCGGCCCGGAAAAGAGTTTCGGCGCTAACATCCGCTTGCCCTGGGAACAAACCGCCAATCCGGTGATCCGCGAAGACAAGAAACTCGTCACCTTCAAGTATTTCTTTACCCGGAAGCTGATCTTCATTCGGCACTCGGATGCCATTGCGCTGTTTCCCGGCGGCTTCGGCACCATGGATGAAGGCTATGAAGCGTTGACGCTGATGCAGACCGGCAAAAGCCAGCTCATGCCCCTGGTGCTGATCGATCGGCCGGGTGGCACCTACTGGAAGACCTGGGACAAACACATCCGCGAGCACCTCCTGCGCGATCAGCTCATCTCGCCCGATGATTTGAATTTGTACCAGATCACGGACGATACCGAGCAAGCGGTGAAAATAATTACGCGGTTCTATCGGAACTTCCAATCGAGCCGGTTCGTAAAGGAATTATTTGTGATTCGTCTCAAACACGCGCCATCCGATTCCGCGCTCGAAGCCATGAACCAGGATTTTGGCGATATCATCGTCGGTTCACCGATTCAACGGATCGATCCGACACCTGAGGAAGTTGCCGACGAGGATTGTCTCCAGCTTCCCCGCATCGCTTTCGGTTTTAACCGCCGCGACTACGGAAGGCTGCGGCAGCTCATCGACGTGCTCAACAGCCAGTAATCGCTTTGGCGTAATAAACCCACAGCGCCGCCACTTCGCGGGCGATGTTGTAAGGCGTTTGGCGCAAAACGTAAGTTTCTTTGGCCGGCACAGTGAACACATCCCAGCCCGCCCGCTGATAAGCCAGTTTCACCCGCGGAAGGTGATAGAAATGACTCACCACGAGCACCCGCGGATGGGAACTAAGTGAAACCGTGTTCCTCACCGTGGCCTGAGTATTGAAGCCGGCTGTATCCAGCGCGATATCTGCTTGGCTGACTCCAAGGCTTACGGCCATGCGTTTCATGGCCTCGGGTTCGGTGATCGCGCCATCACCCGGCCCGCCGGAGAAGATCAATTTGCGCACCAGTCCCTGCTGATAGAGCTGGCAGGCGGTGCGCACACGGTCCGCCAGTGCATCTGATGGCCGACCATCCGCATATGCGCGTGCACCCAAAACCACGGCGACATCTGCCGCTCGGCGATAATCCGTTTTGCCGAAGCAGAGCATTTGAAGAAGTGGGAACACGATCGCGCATCCGACGCAAACAACCCCGATACGCCAGAACGCTCGCCCGCGGCTCTGTCTTGTGGCAGGTAGAATTGTGCCCGGACTACGCCAGGCGTTAGCGGAGATTGTCACCAAGGCCAAAGCTAACACCAGCGAAAAGGGAACGGGAAACCCGGAGGAGATTTCGCCGCTCGCAAGCAACACATAGAATAGCGCCGCATTGAGAAGCGCCACTATCCCAAGCGCCGCTGCGCACGCTACGATGAAGGCGCGCGACCAAAGCCGGTGAGGGGGACGGAAAGCGTATGCGAGCAGGCCGAGCGCCGAAAAAAGGATAAAACCATGTGCCGCATTGTTGGGAAGCCTCCGAACATCGACCCACCACAAATTCCCATCAAAGTGGCCCGTATGATGCCCAGCCAGAACATTGATGATCCCAAACGCACCTAAAAACAAAGCCATGCCCCGCGGCAATGCGTTACGCCATTGCGAGACTCCTCCCGAACGTCTGGTCATCTCCACCATCCTCAGCCGCATCCAAGAGTTCATCCCGATTACGTTCATGGCTCACGCTTCAATCACGTATCACGCATCACGTTTCATTCTCTACGGCTCCAGCTTCTTGAGTCGAAGATTCTTAAACTGCGCCATCATCGGCGCGCCGGCGTGCAGCTGCAGCGCCAGTATCCCCGTCAGCGCTCTTTTGCCCTCACAGTCGTCGGTTACATCCACGGTTTGCTTGCCATTAACGAACTGCTGCAGATGATTACCGCGGGCGATAATCACATAATCATTCCATTCGCCTTTCTTGAGGGAAGCCTCGATATCGGCTGCCTGACCGACCGAGCCGATGACTTGTTTCTTGCAGTCTTTATCCCAGACCACTTTTTCGCCGCGCAACGCCATAATTCCACGAAACCGTTCCTCGTACAGAATGCCTGTGTAGTTCGGCCCCGCTTCCATGTCCGCTTGATAGCCACCGACTACCCAATAGGAAGGATCCACGACTCTGCTGCGGTATTGGATTCCTGAATTGGCAAAGCCGTGGCTGTCCCCTGGCACCAGCCGAAACGAGCAACGCAACTCGAAATCGCCGACGGTTCCATTGGTCCAAATGAGGAACGTGTTGCCAGTGGCCGGATTTTCGGCGGTGGTTTGGCCTGTAATTGCGCCATCACGGACACTCCACAGTTTCGGGTTGCCGTCCCAGCCGGCTAGATCCTTCCCGTTGAAGAGCGATGTGAAGCCGTGCTCCACCTTGCGGTCGTCAACCAACGCTTTCGCGCGGGCCTCGGGCAATGTCTTGTCAATCGGGCTGGCAGGCTGCGCCCAAGCGAGGGGAGTCGTCACTGCGCACAAGAGGGCCAGACTGGTTACCGCTTGTTTTGAGAGTTTCATAGGTATGCTTTTCCCGCAGTTACAGAATCCGCTGTAGAAACTTCAGCCCCTTCGTAGCGATTTCTTCATGGCTGGGTTCAATTTGCCGCCAAATGGCCGCGGCCCGGGCGATGAGCTTCACGTGCATGCCAAATCCTTCGATGACTATGTCGCCTTTGTAACCGATATCCCGCAGCGCCTGGGCAATGCCGCGCCAATCGATGTGATCGTTGCCCGGGGTGCCACGGTCGCATCCGCAAGCGTGCAGATGGCCAAGCAGTTTGCCCGCTTTGCGAATGGCTTCCGCCTGGTTCTTTTCCTCGATGTTCATGTGAAACGTATCGAGCTGAACTTTCAGCGCCGGGCTCCCGACTTCATCCACCATGTTAAGCGCCTGGTCGCAGGTGTTGATGAAATCGGTTTCAAAGCGGTTAAGCGGCTCCAGGCAGATTTGCTTGCCGAGCGACTCGGCGTGCTCGCTGAGGATCTTCAAGTGTCGGGCGACCATTTTCCATTGTTTTTTGTATTCCGGGCGGGATACCGGTTCCGCCCGGCCAGTTGCCGAATAGACCGGGCCAATTAGGGAAGGGCATTCCAGTACTGCCATTTGATCCAGCAGGGTTTCCAGGTATTGGAGTGCGATCCGTTGTTGACGTGGAGTCCCGCGCAAATCGCGGTCGCGGGCCATGCAGGCGCAAATGGAGCCGCAGGTCAGTCCGGCTTTGTCCAACTCGCGCTTCACGTGCTCCGGATCGATGTGCGCCGGATTCTCTATGGGAAGCTCAACCGTATCGAAGCCCCAATTCTTGATCTGCTTAAAGAGTTTGGTGCTTTCGTTGTTAAAGGGTGAAGTGAAAAGGAAAGTATTGATCCCGATGCGCATAGCGACGTTCGAGCCTAGCCGCCGGAGTTGATGTGTCAATCGTGAAAGCAGGAGTGCGACGAACTGACGAAACGTGAGGTTGAGGCACCTCATACCAGGTAGCTAGACGCTTGCCCGCGGGACCGCACGGGCGTAATTTAGCAGCATGATCGAGGCCTCCGAGATTGATAAAATGTCGTTGCCGGATCGGCTCCGCGTAATGGAACGGCTCTGGGACGCTGTGTGCCGGGAAGAGGGAGCGGTGAGTTCCCCGGACTGGCACCGTCAGATTTTGACGGACCGAAAGGCACGGGCGGAGAGTGGCGAAGCAAGATTTCTGACCCTGGCACAACTACGGAAGCGGTTGCGAGGCCAGGAGTAATGACCGTCGTGGTCCTGGAGGATGCCGCGGCAGACATTGAAGCCGGGAGGCAATTCTATGAAACGCGCGAGCAAGGAGTCGGCGACTATTTCGTAGAGTCGATCCTATCAGATCTCGGTTCCCTGGTTTTGTACGGCGGTATTCACCCCCCTACGATTTGGCTTTCACCGGATGCTGTGCAAGCGCTTCCCATTCGCCATTTACTACGAGCTCGAACGCGACGCGGCGTTTGTCTATGCGGTTTTGGACATGCGTCGAGATCCGCTCTGGATTCGGGGCGAGCTTCGGAAAAGAGGCTGACGCACAATTTCTCCTGCGCAACCTGCTATGGTTGATCGTTTGCCGATTTACGAGATAGAGTCTGCAATCATCGCCGGTGTCCGCGAGCACCGACGCGTAATTGTTTCGGCTCCGACGGGTTCCGGCAAATCGACACAGGTGCCGCAGATGCTGCTCGATCACGGCGTGCTTGGCGATGGGCAAGTGGTCATTCTGCAGCCGAGGCGGTTGGCCACTCGCCTGCTGGCGGCGCGGGTGGCTTGGGAACGCAAGGCGGAACTGGGCCGTGAGGTCGGTTACCAGATACGCTTCGAGAATGTCAGCGGCCCACAGACGCGGATCCGGTTTGTCACTGAAGGTGTACTGCTGCGGCAGATGGTGCAGGACCCTAAGTTGCCAGGGATCTCGGCGCTCATTTTCGATGAGTTCCACGAGCGCCATCTGTATGGTGACATAACGCTGGCGGGGGCTTTGGATCTGCAGGAATCGGAGCGGCCGGATCTCAAAATCCTGGTCATGTCGGCCACACTCGATGCGGCGCGGTTGGAAGAGTACTTGAATCCTTGCCGGGTGCTGGAATCCCAAGGGCGCGTGTTCCCAGTGGAGATCCAGTTTGCCGATGCGCCTGGCTACACGGATAAGCGGCCGATTTGGGAGCAGGCAGCCGCAGCGTTCAACGATTTTGTGGGAAGCGGCGGGGAAGGGGATGTTCTGGTGTTCATGCCGGGTGGTTTCGAGATTTCGCAAACGCTCGAGGCCATACGGCATACGGATGGCTCGCGAGGTTTTATCCTTCTGCCGTTGCATGGCGAGTTACCGCCGCGCGATCAGGACGCTGCCGTCGCCCGCTACGATCAGCGCAAGGTAGTTGTTGCTACTAACGTCGCCGAAACGTCTCTGACGATCGATGGGATTCGTTGCGTGATCGACAGTGGCCTGGCACGCATCCCCCGCTATGATCCGTATCGCGGGATAAATACTTTGCTGGTCGAGAAAATCAGCCGGGCGTCTGCCGACCAACGCGCGGGCCGCGCCGGACGCACCGCGCCGGGGATTTGCCTGCGCCTTTGGTCGCGCGATGAGCATACGCATCGCCTTGCCCAGGAGTTGCCCGAAGTCAAACGCCTCGACCTTGCTGAAGTCGTGCTCACCTTGAAGGCTGCGGGCGTGGAGAATCTGCGCAAGTTTCGCTGGCTGGAGCCGCCCGAGGAACAGGCGCTAGCCCATGCCGAGGAGCTGCTGACCGATTTGGGTGCGCTATCGGCGCATGCGAATTCCGAAATCGAAACTCCCAAAGCAGGAGGGACTTCGGAGTCAAAAGTCGCGGGCCCCGAATCCGCAAGTGCGCCAGGTTCCTTTCACGTTTCACGTTTCACATCTCACGCATTACGCATCACCTCCATCGGTCGCAAGATGCTGGCCTTTCCTCTGCATCCCCGTTATTCGCGGATGTTGCTTGCCGCCCAGCAATTCGGCTGCGTTCACCAGGCGTGCCTGGTAGCGGCGCTAACGCAAGGCCGCGAGTTGCTATTGCGTAGTGTGGATCGCGAGACCGCCCGTTTGCGCGAGGACCTGCTCGGTGACAAAGCCGCGAGCGATTTCTGGATCCTGATGCGCGCCTGGAACTACGCCGCCAAAAACGAGTTCCGGCTCGAGCGTTGCCGCCGGCTGGGAATTCACCTGGTCACCGCGCGCCAGGTTGGTCCGCTCTTTCAGCAGTTCCTCGACATCGCGCGTCGCGAAGAACTCGACGTGAACCCACGCGAAGTCCCGGAGGCGGCGCTGCAAAAGTGCATTTTGATCGGGTTTAGCGACCGAGTGGCGCGCCGGTTGGATTCCGGCACACTCCGATGCGACCTGGTGCACGGCCGTCGCGGCATCCTGACCCGTGATAGTGTTGTGCAAACCGCGCCGCTTTTAGTGGTCGCAGAGATTCGGGAAGTGGAAGGCAGGGACAAAGAGGTGAACACGCTGTTGAGCTTGGCAACCGCGATCGAAGAGAGTTGGCTGCGCGAGTTGTTTCCAGATGACATTAACGCTTCGCAAAAGGTGTTTTACGACGTCACCGTGCGGCGCGTTTACGCCGAGGAACAAGTCCGCTTTCGTGATTTAGCTATTGCTGGGCGGCGCGTCGAGCCGCCCCCCACCGATGAAGCGGCGCGTTTGCTGGCAGATGAGGTCATGGCGGGTCGGCTGGTGCTCAAAGAATGGGATCACGGGGTCGCGCAATGGATCCTCCGGCTCAATCTGCTGAGCCAATGGTGCCCGGAATTGGAACTGCCGCCGATTACTGAGTCGGACCGCCGCCATCTGGTCGAGCAGCTTTGCCTGGGAGCATTCAGTTACAAGGACATCAAAGATAAACCGGTCCAGCCCGTGATTAAAAGTTGGTTGAGCCCGGCACAGCAGGAACTGCTGGATAAGGCGGCCCCAGAGCGGCTTAAACTGAGCAACGGGCGCGCGCCCAAGGTGAATTATGAGGCCGGCAATCCGCCGTACGTCGCGCTGCGGATTCAGGAGCTCTTTGGGGTCAACATGACTCCCCGGATTGCGCAGGGGCGCGTGCCCGTGGTGGTGCATATCTTAGCGCCGAGTCAGCGGCCGGTTCAGATTACCCAGGATCTTCCGGGCTTCTGGCGCGACCATTATCCGCGGATCAAACAGGAGCTGCAGCGCAAATACCCCAAGCACGAATGGCGCTAGCCGGGCAACCTGTCAGCCTGCGTTTCCCAAAACCGATTATTTAGGACTGGATCGCGGACCGACCTCGACACAGCATCCCGTCGGTGAACAGCCAAAGTGAGCTGAACTTGGACGGCGAGGGCGACGGGCAGGGTTACACCCAGTGGCTCACGGGACGGCAGGTGGCAGTCGAGCAACTGGCGCGCCGCTTAAACTTGCCCTTGGGTCACCAGGTTGAAATTTGGCTCTACGGCGGGATCAGATTGCGCGGCAAGTTGCGATTATCCGAGGAGATGCTCTTTATTGATGAAGAGCGCGCACGCCATTTGGAGCTGTTGGTGGATCGTGTCTCGTTCGCCTATCGCGAGATGGAATCCTGTGTGCGGTTGGATTGAGGATTGAAAGTGCTTAGATTGCGACTTGCCATCCGCGGCGCCGTCCAGGGCGTCGGTTTCCGGCCTTTCGTATTTCGCCTGGCGACCGGATTGCGCCTTAACGGCTGGGTCAACAACTCTGCTCAGGGCGTTTTCGTTGAGATCGAAGGTGAACCGGCCGCGCTGGAGCAGTTTCTCGTTCGCATCGAAAAAGAGCGGCCGCCACGCAGTTCGATTCAAAGCATCGAGTCCACCTGGCTTGACCCGGTCGGCTACAGTGAATTCGAAATTCGCGCTAGTGAGCGCGGTGGATTGAAAACAGCCCTGGTCCTGCCTGACATCGCGACCTGCGCGGATTGCCAGCGTGAGATTTTCAATCCTGGCGACCGGCGTTATTCCTATCCGTTTACCAATTGCACCAACTGCGGCCCCAGGTTCAGCATCGTTGAGGCGCTGCCATACGATCGCGCGAACACATCGATGAAGAGCTTTGCAATGTGTCCGCAATGCCGGGCTGAGTACGACGATCCATTGAATCGCCGCTTTCACGCCCAGCCTAACGCCTGCCCCGTATGTGGCCCGCGGCTCGAATTATGGGGCGCGTCCGGCGAGGTCCTTGATTCCAGCTCGCCAGTGTTGGAGCAGGCGGCTGATGCCATCCGCAACGGCCGCATTGTTGCTGTCAAAGGCCTGGGCGGATTCCATTTGATAACTCCAGCTCACGATTCGGCTGCGGTGCTCCTCCTCCGCGAGCGAAAGCATCGCGAGGAAAAACCCTTTGCGCTCATGTTCCCGTCGCTCGATAGTATTCGCGCTGTCTGCGAAGTTTCTCCTCTCGAAGAACGATTGCTCCTGTCCGCGGAAGCTCCGATTGTCCTGCTGCGGCGACACACTACCGCTCGAGGGCAATGTGCTATCTCCGTCTGCCACGAAGTCGCCCCAGGCAATCCCTATCTTGGTGCCATGCTGCCGTACACGCCTTTGCACCATTTGCTGCTTTCGTTGCTCCAATTTCCGGTCGTGGCGACCAGCGGCAACCTTAGCGACGAGCCGATCTGCACTGATGAACGCGAAGCACTGCAACGCCTGGCCGGTGTAGCTGACCTGTTTCTCGTTCATAACCGTCCTATTGTTCGGCACGTCGACGATTCCATCGCGCGGGTGGTTGGGGGTCGCGAACAAGTGCTGCGGCGCGCGCGCGGGTCTGCGCCATTGCCGATCAGACTGGAAAATGCGGTATCCGGAGTGGGGAATGTGCTCGCGGTCGGAGCGCATCTAAAAAGCACCGTCGCTCTGTCGGTCGGTCCCCAGGTATTCATCAGCCAGCACATTGGCGATCTGGAAACCGGAGCGGCTTACGACGCGTTTCGGCGGGTCATCGCCGATTTCGAAAAGCTGTACGAAACACGCCCAGATATTATTGCTGCCGATTCCCATCCTGATTATCTCTCTACCCAATTCGCAACGTCTGTAGCGCGGGCGTCCGCGCCTGTGAGTTCTGCGGGCGTCCACGCCCGCAGTTCGTCGGCGGATGCCGCAGTCGAGCTCGTTCAACGAAACGGACTGCTCGTAAGCGTCCAACATCATCTCGCCCATACGCTCTCCTGCATGGCCGAGAATGAATTGGATCCTCCCGTATTGGGCGTTTCCTGGGATGGCACTGGCTACGGTGCGGATGCCACGATTTGGGGCGGCGAGTTCTTTGATTGCAGGCGCCGAGCCAGGGAGGCGGGTTTATCCTTCCATCGTGTGGCCCATCTGCGCCAGTACCGCTTGCCCGGTGGTGAGCAAGCGATCAAAGAACCACGTCGTAGCGCCATAGGATTACTTTACGCCTCGTACGGCGATGCCGTCTTTGGTCGCAACGACTTGCCTCCCATTCGCGCTTTTTCTTCCAGAGAATTGGCTTCACTTAAAACCATGCTGCAGCGGGGCCTCAACTCACCCGTGACTTCGAGTATTGGCCGCCTCTTCGATGCCGTTGCCTCTCTCGCCGGACTGCGGCAGCAAACACGTTTCGAAGGCCAGGCCGCCATGGAATTGGAATTCAACCTCGCAAACCCCGAGACGGAACCGGCATACCAGTTCGACTTCGCTCGACCGGAGGCAACATCATCAGCGCACGGCTCAGCTCTCATCCTGGATTGGGCTCCCCTAGTGGAGTCTGTTCTAGGCGACCTCCAGGCTGGCGCATCGGCAGCCCAAATTTCCGCCCGGTTCCATAACGGGTTGGTTGAGGCCATTGTCATGCTCGCCCGCAAAGTCGGTCACCCGCAGGTGTGCCTGTCCGGCGGATGCTTTCAAAACCGTTACCTCACCGAGCGTGCGATCGGGCGACTTCGTGCCGAAGGATTTCGTCCTTATTGGCAACAGCGTGTCCCGCCCAACGATGGCGGTATCGCCCTCGGCCAAATTGTCGCCGCCCGCTACATGGCGTCACGTTCATCCATTTTTCGTTAGGTTGCCCCTGGTTCGTGCAAAGTGTAGCTTGGATGGAAATGTGCTTAGCGGTACCGGGAAAAATCACCACCATCACCGGCGACGAGCCCTTGAGCCGCATGGGCAAAATCGACTTCGGAGGAATACTTAAAGAAGCCAGCCTCGCGTACGTGCCCGAGGCAAAAGTTGGCGACTACGTTATTGTTCATGTCGGCTTCGCCATCAGCCGGCTCGATGAAGCAGAAGCTAACCAGGTTTTCGAATATTTGCGGCAGATGGAGGATTTGAGCGAGTTAAGTGAAGGGGAGCCGGGGTCGGGAACGAAATCTCCCGAGCGCTGAAGTGAATTAACCAGGCCATTTGTTGTGAAGTATTTGGACGAATATCGTGACGCCGGCGCCGCGCGACAGTACGCGCGTGAGATCGCGCGTGTTACGACGCGGGCCTGGACGTTGATGGAGGTTTGCGGCGGCCAAACGCATGCAATCGTCAAGTTCGGGCTGG
Source organism: uncultured Verrucomicrobiota bacterium (assembly GCA_964623885.1). GTDB lineage: Bacteria > Verrucomicrobiota > Verrucomicrobiia > Limisphaerales > UBA8199 > CAZUVM01. The sequence goes on along the minus strand of CAZUVM010000168.1, from coordinate 5,972 downwards.
ATGAACTGTTGCCTAAACAGGTTACCCTCATTCACGGACCCGGTTGCCCGGTGTGTGTTACGCCTGTGGAGCTCATTGATAAAGCGGTGGAAATTGCGGCGCGGCAGGAAGTGATCTTTTGCTCCTTCGGTGACATGCTTCGCGTGCCCGGCAGTCATGGCGATTTGCTCTCGGTTAAGGCGCGGGGTGGCGATGTTCGCGTGGTCTATTCGCCGCTCGACGCTGTAAAACTGGCGGAACAGTCCCCCCACCGCCAGGTGGTGTTCTTCGGTGTCGGATTCGAAACCACCGCTCCCGCGACGGCGATGGCGGTATATCGAGCCGCTCAGAAGAATCTCGAGAATTTTTCCCTGCTCGTATCGCACGTCCTGGTGCCGCCCGCTATCGAGGCGATTCTCCGGTCGTCTGATTGCCGCGTGCAGGGATTTCTCGCGGCCGGGCACGTCTGCACGATCATGGGCTACGAAGAGTATGTGCCGCTCGCGGCGAAGTACCGCGTGCCCATCGTGGTCACGGGGTTTGAACCTCTGGACATCCTGCAGGGAATCCTGATGTGCCTTGAACAGTTGGAGGGTGGTCGGGCGGAGGTTGAGAACCAGTATCGCCGCGCCGTTAGGCAGGAGGGCAATCGTCCCGCGCAGCAGCTTATTCGGCAAATCTTTCAGCCGATCGCGCGCAAATGGCGCGGCATTGGCGAAATCCCTCGCAGCGGCCTGGGCTTGAGCACGGCTTATGAACGCTTCGATGCTGAGCAGCGCTTTGGCGTCGCCGGCACTCGCGTCGAGGAACCATCCGAATGCCAAAGCGGCCTCGTTTTGCAGGGAAAAATCAAACCGCCTGAATGCCCTGCTTTCGGCAAGATGTGCAACCCCGAGCATCCCTTGGGTGCTCCCATGGTTTCCTCAGAAGGCGCCTGTGCTGCCTATTACCGATACCGAAGAGAACCTGCCTCCGCATAGCCAACCCGAAATCCGAATGCCGAAATCCGAAAGAACTCCGAAGTCCGAAATCCGAATACTAAGGCACCGCGGCAGCATTTCGTTCGGACTTCAGACTTCGGTCTTCTTTCGACCTTCGGCCTTCGAACTTCGGACTTAATAATGTCTACGCTCACAAATTTCGCCCTGTCTTGCCCCATCCCCATCCAGAACTATCCCAACGTTCTGCTGGCCCACGGCGGCGGCGGCAAGCTCATGCACCAGCTCATCGGCAAGCTGTTCGTCCCTGCCTTCCGGAACACGCTGCTCGACGCGCAGCATGATGCCAGCGTGTTCGAAGTGAATGGCGCGCGTCTCGCTATGACCACCGATTCCTATGTCGTGCGCCCATTATTCTTTCCGGGCGGCGATTTGGGTTCGCTCTCGGTTCACGGCACGGTGAATGACCTCGCCATGGCGGGTGCCCGTCCGCTCTATCTCAGCGCCGGGTTTATAATCGAAGAAGGTCTTCCGATGGAAACGCTTTGGAAGCTCGTCTCAGCCATGCAACAGGCCGCTCAAAACGCGGGCGTCGAGATCATCACGGGCGATACCAAGGTTGTCGACAAAGGCAAGGGCGACGGCCTCTTCATTAACACGGCCGGCGTTGGCGTCATCGAGCATTCCCTGCGGATTGCGCCGCAAAGTGTTCGGCCTGGCGATGCCGTTTTGGTTAGTGGCGATCTCGCCCGGCACGGCATGGCGATCATGGCGGTGCGTGAGGGTCTTGAGTTCGAAAGTCAGATCGAAAGCGACTCCGCTCCACTCTGGACTCCGGTCAGGGACATGCTGCAGGCCGGCATCAACGTCCACTGCCTGCGCGACCTCACTCGCGGCGGACTTACGAGCGTTCTTAACGAAATCTCCGAAACAGCCAATCTCACTCTGCAGGTCGATGAGAAACTCATCCCTGTCCGGGAAGACGTGCGCGCGGCATGCGAGATTCTCGGATTGGACCCGCTCCATGTCGCTTGCGAGGGACGGTTCGCTGCCTTTATTCCGCAGGCAGAAGCAGACCGCGCCCTTTCTGTCCTAAAAAGCAATCCTGTCACTGCCGGAGCCTGCATTATCGGGAACGCCTCGGATCAGCATCCGCCGAGAGTTTTGCTGAAGAGCGCCATCGGCGTGCTACGCATCCTCGACATGGCTACTGGCGAGCAATTACCCAGAATCTGTTGATCTAGAATCGCTTCCTGTTGCCCAGCAATTACTTACGTTCGCAGTCAAAAACCTTCCTAGTATTTGAACGGTTTCAACCCCGCCGGGTCTAACTTATCAGACTGCTGGAACGGGTTGTGTCATCCAACAGTTTTGGGGTTAGGTTGTGGTTAGGGAGGCGGCCCTTTGAAGGGCCGCCTCCTTGTTTTTCCAGGTGAATCCCCGGGGTAACTTCCAGCTTCCGCCTGTATTGTCGAGGCTTCCTGTCCGTTCGATGTTGCCCCAGCTGTTATGAAAATGTTGTTCTTCTCCGCCGACGGCACTGAGGTCGAGCAAGTCAGCCGCGAGTTCACCCAGGCCGGCATCCCCTGCGAGATTCATCGCCAACAGGGCAAAGCCGCCAAAACGCGTTCGCCTGACTCTGAGCTTTGGATTCAAAACGACCGCGACTGCCATCGCGCGCTCCTGCTTTGTGTGCAACGCGGTATCGGTTTCGCCCGACGACCCACAGAAAGCCCCGACCTCGATTTCGAATACGAGGCTTTCGGCAAATGACCGTCGCGGGTCGCCGCCCGCGCACTCATACTCCCGAAGCGATTGGACAGCCGTGGATTGGCTGCTTCCACATTATTGCACATTAAACAAACCTGTAACCGCGATATTTCGCAGGCGGCTGAATCGCTTGTCGCGCAGGGCAGATTGAGATTGAGAATCTGCGCTCCCCCTTTGGCGCTCCGGCTTGCATGAAATATTCGGGCTAGTTCGCGCCGACTTTGGGCTTTGCACTTGGGGCTTTGGACCTAGAATCCCGCCCATGCATGATTTTTCGTATCGCGGCGGTCGGCTCTTTTGCGAAGGCGTAGCTGTCGCAACCCTTGCCCGCAAATATGGCACTCCGCTTTACGTTTATTCGCAGCACACACTGACCGAGCATTTCCGCCGACTCGACCAGGCGATGCGCTCCGTGGATCACCTGGTCTGTTTCGCCGTCAAATCCAACTCCAATGTCTCCGTCCTCCGCGCTTTGGCGGGCCTCGGCAGCGGCTTTGATATCGTCAGCGGCGGCGAACTCCACCGCGTCCTGGCGGCCGGCGGTGACCCGCAAAGGTGCGTTTTCGCCGGCGTCGGCAAGTCCGAAGCTGAAATCAAATACGCCTTGCAGAAAGGAGTCTACTCCTTCAACGCCGAAAGCGAACCTGAGCTTCAGCGAATCAATCGAATAGCCGCCCGCCTGAAAAAGACTGCTCCTGTCGCTGTTCGCATCAATCCCGATGTCGAAGCGCACACGCACAAAAAAATCACCACCGGCACTTACGAAAACAAATTCGGCATTGCTTTCGAGCAAGTAGAGGCTGTCTATGCTCGCGCTGCCCGACTTAAAAATCTGCGGCTGCGCGGCATCCAAATGCATATCGGCTCACAAATCACCTCAGTGGAACCCTTTGCCGAAGCAGTGCGCAAAGTCCTGCCACTCGTCACGCGGTTGAAAGAGAAACACGGCCTCGAGTTTTTCAGCATTGGCGGCGGCCTGGGCATTGTCTACCAGCCGGCTCTGGCCAGCGGCTCGCCAAATTGGTGGCGCTCCTCCGCCGCAAAAAACATCCTCACCCCCGAACAATACGCCGCCCGGCTCTTGCCGCACCTGAAGCAGCTCTACCTCCGTATCCTTATGGAGCCCGGTCGTTTTATTTCCGGCAACGCCGGCGCGCTCGTCACGCGGATCGAGTATGTGAAACGCACCGGCCACAAGAATTTCCTCATCGTCGATGCCGCCATGAACGACCTGATCCGTCCGGCTTTTTACGACGCCTACCACGAAATCGTGCCGTTGACCCGGAAAAACGGCGCACTGCTGAAATCCGACGTTGTCGGACCCATCTGCGAGTCCGGCGATTTCTTCTGCCATGACCGCCCGCTACCCAAAGTCGGCGAGGGTGATTACCTGGCTCTGCTCAGCGCCGGCGCCTACGGCTCCGTCATGTCGTGCAATTATAATACCCGCGCGCTGGTTCCTGAGGTCATGGTCAACGGAACCCGCGCTGCTCTCGTTCGCAAGCGCCAGCCCATCCCGGAGATCTGGAGTGGGGAGCATATCGCGCCCTGGTTGCGCTGAATCCTGCTTGGAATATCTCCTGTAGCGCAGGCCTCCGAGCCTGCTGTGTCGCCGACCTCCGAGTCGGCTAGAGTTGGTCACAACCTCTGCTTCCAGGTTTCGCAGGCTAGGAAGCCTGCGATACAGCAGACTCGGAGGTCTGCGCTACGCGAGATTTCGTAGTTCAGTTTCTCTTCTGCTTTCCTTCGTATCTTGGTTCCTTTGTTGTTTCTTTTATTTCGCCTGTTCTTGCCAATTGACCAGATTATGTCAATCTTCATCCCATGAAGACCCATTGCCAGGCGCTGGCATCTTTTTGTACTGCGCTCAGTGCTGTACTTTCCTTATCGTTTCTTTCTCCCGCCGCGCTGGGCGTTGACCAGAAGCCCAATATTCTGTTTATTCTCGCCGACGACCTCGGCTGGAAAGACGTTGGTTTTCACGGCTCGGATATTCGCACACCTAACCTCGACAAACTCGCAGTCGCAGGTGTGCGCCTCGAGCAATTCTACGCGCAACCCATGTGCACACCCACCCGCGCCGCGCTAATGACCGGCCGCTACCCCATGCGTTACGGTTTGCAGACTGCCGTTATCCCCACCGGCGCTACCTACGGCCTGGCTACGGACGAATGGCTTCTCCCTCAATCCCTCAAGGCGGCAGGTTACAACACCGCCATTATTGGCAAATGGCATCTCGGCCACGCCGATCAGAAATACTGGCCTAAGCAGCGCGGATTCGATCACCAATACGGCCCGCTTATCGGCGAGATCGACTACTTCACCCACGAATGCGAAGGCAAGGTCGACTGGTACCGTAATAATAAGATGATTAAGGAAAAGGGCTATTCAACCGCCCTGTTTGGCAACGACGCCGTGAAATTCATCAACGAATATGACCCTGCCAAGCCGTTCTTCCTGTACCTCGCGTTCAACGCTCCCCACACGCCCTATCAGGCCCCGCAGGATTATCTCGATCGTTACCAGAATATTTCCGACCCGAACCGTCGCGCCTACGCCGCCAGCATCACCGCCATGGACGATCAGGTCGGCCGCGTTCTTGCCGCGCTCGACAGCCGCAAAATGCGCGAGAACACGCTCATCGTCTTTATGAGCGACAACGGTGGCACCCGAAACGCTATGTTCGCCGGCGCCATGGCTGACGTTTCCAAAGCCAAAATCCCTTGCGATAACGGTCCTTTCCGCGAAGGCAAAGGAATGAACTATGAAGGTGGCACGCGCGTCGTTGCACTCGCGAGCTGGCCCGGCCATCTGCCTGCCGGAACCACCAACAACGCAATGATGCATGTCACTGACTGGTTCCCCACGCTGGCCGGGCTGGCCGGCGCCTCGACCGCGCCTTGCAAAGCGCTCGATGGTCTGGACATGTGGCCCGCGCTCAGCCAAGACAAACCCTCCCCTCGCACGGAGCTGGTCTACAACATCGAGCCTTACCGTGCCGCGATTCGCCAGGGCGACTGGAAATTGGTCTGGCGCACGGTTCTGCCGTCGTCGGTCGAGCTATTCAATATTCCCAACGACCCAGCGGAGAAGGAGAACCTCGCCGCTCAGCATCCAGAAAAAGTTGCCGCCTTGCAGCAGCGTGTCAACGAACTCGCCGCTCAGGCCGCCAAACCGCTTCTGCTCGAGCTAGGCTTCAAAGGGATCATGCACCAGTTTCATCTGCCACCGGCCTTTCCAGGTGAGGAACTCGATTTCGATCAGGAAAGGTGATTCAATCCGATT
>CAZUVM010000167.1:0-10314 GCA_964623885.1 uncultured Verrucomicrobiota bacterium | reverse complement strand
AGAATCGCTTCAAGCGGCGCGGCCAGTTTTGGACACGCCAGGGACTGGCAAACCTTGCCGCCCTCAAGCAAGCGCGCGAAAACAAACATTGGGAGGAACTCTGGTTTGTTGAGTAATGGTGGTACCGTCAAGATGCGCCCGCCAATAACGGGGTTGAAAAATGAGAATTGAAAATCTCAGATTGCAAATTGAAGATAGCGGATCCGATTGCGAATAGCCAATTGCCAAGAAACGATCACCTGAGTGCCGAGGGCGATAGAGAATAGCCGGTAGAAATTTTCATATTTGAGAGTGAAATATTGGGACTCCTGACGTCGTCTCCTACATACGTCTCCTAATCGGCGGCTGAATCGCTGCTGTTTTTAGGCTGGCGGGTGCGTTTGGGGCGATGCCAATATAGCTATTGTCCGTCGAACACCCCGAGAGGGCCGGTCGAATCACCCACGGGCATTCTAAACACTTTCGCTTCGCGCAGGTTGGTTGCGGCATTGGTGGTGATTTGCGTCGTGATTAATTTCCATTTTTCGCGTTGTGCGGGGACTGGGAATTCCCATCGCAGATTATTCACTTTTAGTTCGATGACGCCTGAAACCACTGTCACATTGGCATCAAAGCTCTCCGGCAGGTATTTCGGGCGAGCGTTCTGCGACGACGGCAACGAGGATCTCCGACTTCACCCCGAGGGTAGCCAGACGATTGGCAATGAGCGTCGAACGCCTATCCAAATCTTTGTAGGTTAATGAAACTGACCCTTGTTGGACGGCGTTGTTGTTGGCGAACCGGTCCGCGCTCCGGGCAAAGTGACTCGTGTACTGGAGAAGTGCTTTCGGCGCTACGTCCTTGTCCTTTATTTCCACCTGTAGAGCTTTGACAGAACTCACGACAACTTTGTTGCTTGCGCAGAGGCGGACGGGTTTTCCTTTGAAGTGGGTGAGCTTTTCCGCGTGCACAAGCTTACAGCTGTTCGCGTGCCATTGCAAAAAATTCAATAATTGAGCTCGCCCACGCAGGTGCGCCGCCAGAGGTGCGGTCCGGAGAGTGCCACCGATGGTTCGAAATGAACCAGCGGATGCTCGCGTCGAGTACCGCTCAATTCCTGAGCGCACTGCGACACAAATGGAGTGCATTGCTAAGAGCGCTGGGAGATTTACCTACGAACGGTTTTCGCCATATCTACAGGGTGAGCGTATTCCAATTTAATGCGCCATTAATCGTCCGTTAATGATCCGGTGCCATAATGGGCATAAACGGGAAACTGAACCGTTGCGCCGTTGTCGGAAGCAGGGGTCGGATGCGATATCTTTTGGACGACGACCGTCGCGGTTCCTGCCATGAGCAACGCGGCGACTCCCGCCACGATGGCCGTTTTTGCTTTTGTCCATGCCATGATTTTCAAAACTCCTTTGATGGGGGTTAAAGTTGGAGTGGATGCTGTCGCGCCTTTGGCCAACGCGACCGTAGCCGCCGTTTTCGCCAGAGTCGCCGGCGCGGATTGAACCGAGTTCGCGGAAATCGCCGCCGTCAAAGCCGCAACCGGAATTACGATACCGCGCCGGGTAAAGAACAGTCGCAGCTTTTCAACCGCGCGATATCTCCTCCATCTCGGTCGGTGCCTCTTTTGGTACGGCTTGCCCGAATATCCTGTCATTTCTGATCGTCTTGTCGCCGTCGGACTGCTCCGCCTTTATCACCCCGATCGGTCTGACGTGCAAAAGACAGCCGGAGATGAGCGGTCCCTCATTGAATACCAGCACATCAATCGGGTCGCCGTCTTCAGCCTCCGTTCCGGGAATCATTCCGAAGTTGAATGGGAAAACCATCCCCTCAGGAAGCGCTTTTTTTACGGTTAGTAACGCCGTGTCCTCATCGAATGCGTACTTCACATTGCTCCCTTTGGGCGTCTCAATAATGACGTTCCAGCAGTTCTTATCCTTGTCGAATGGTTCAATCGTTTCGAGTTTAGATTTCATAAACAGCCCACGCGGACTTTCCCGCAGTAATTACCCATGGAAAACACTCGCGTCCAATGGGGTGTACAGATCAATCCCAAATCATAATCAGAAACGTCATTGACGCTAAGAGTCGCCGTCTAATATTATCCTGCTGTGCCCGGGTAGCGAGAAAGGTGTCTGACGGTCTTCAAAAAAGCTGCTTAATTTCATTAAATTCGCCCCCCTGAAAGGCTGATTAGACTGTGAGCAATTCTTCAACCCTTATGCGTCTGGTTATTGTGCTGGCCACCAGCCTGCTTGCTGCCAGGGCCCAAACGCTCACGATCACCAACGGCGTGCAAAAGTATAGTTCGCTCACCAGCACAATAGTGAACATGAGCGGAGCTTGCGAGTTGTGGGTGACCAACTCTACCCCTCTGTCCGGGTGCACGATCAATCTGAATTCGGTTGATGCCTGGCTTTTCCTGCCGAGCGTTAAACCGTCCGCCACGGCAGCCGGTTATCTGAACCAGGTCCGGGTGAGCGGCGCAACCGCAGTGGCGGACAGTAATTGTCGCGTGGTGCAATACGGCCAGAACGGCGCGGTCGTAATTCCCCAGCCTTCCACTTACCAGCCGTTGACTGTTTTCGCCGGGACGCAATTTGCGGGCAACGCTACGAGATACAGTCAATGGACTTACTACACCGGCAGTGGCATTGCCGGCTTTAGTTCCTTCAAATTAAAACGCGGCTACCAGGTCGTTTTTGCCCAGAGTTCCGACGGAAAAAATTACAGCAAATGCTACGTCGCGCAGGACGGCGATCTGGAAGTGGGCATAATGCCGAACACGCTCGATAAGCAAGTGCAGTTCATTTACGTCACGCCGTGGCGCTGGACGAGCAAGAAAGGCATCGCCGGCAATCCGGGCATTTCCTGGCTCAACCTGCTTTGGTGGTATGACTGGAACATCGATCAAAGCTCCTCGCGTGACCTCGAATACGCCGCGATCCGTCAGAATCAATACTGGCCCAGCCTGGCGCAGAATTGGCGCTCGCTGGGGATCAACACCCTGCTGGGCTACAACGAACCCGACCAGGCGAACCAGGCTAACATGTCCGTCAGCACGGCCATTTCCGCCTGGGGCGATTTGCTGGCCACGGGTTTGCGGGTCGGTTCGCCCGCCACCTCCGATGGTGGCCCAAACACCTGGTTGATCCCCTTCGTCTCTCAAGCCGACGCCGGCGGCTTGCGCGTGGATTTTGTCGCCACGCATTATTATCAGAGCCATAATCCCGCTGATCCCTCCGGCTGCGCCTCGCAAATGTACAATTTCCTTTTGAACATTTGGAACAATACCCATCGGCCGATTTGGGTAACCGAGTGGAACAACGGCGCGAATTGGACCGACAGCCAATGGCCGCCGCCCACGTATGCGCAACAACAAGCGTGCATCCAGGCAATGGTGAACATGCTGGAAACGACACCGTTCGTGGAACGTTACGCGCTTTATAATTGGGTCGAGGATACGCGTTCGCTGGTGACCAGCTCCAACACCGTCACGTTGGCCGGCACCGTCTATTCCAATACCGTTTCCAGCCTCTCCTATTCGCAAGCCATGCCGGATAACGGCACGCCGGGAATTGCTGAATTCCTTTTCGCCACCAACACCTGGGACAGCTCCGGCAATGCCAACAACGGCATGGCCGTGGGCGCGCCGGCTTACACTACAGGCCATAACAGCCAGGCGAACGCGCTCCTTTTAGACGGCGCGAGCAGCTACGTTCAGCTTCCGGCTAACATCGCGAAAGGCGGCGGCTTTTCTTTCGCGGGATGGGTGAACTGGAATGGCGGCGCGGCCTGGCAGCGCATTTTCGATTTCGGGAATGACACTTCCCACTATCTTTTCCTGACACCCAATTCAGGCAGCGGAACGTTGCGGTTTGCCATTAACAACGGCAGCGGCGAACAAATTGTCGAACGCTCCGGCGCCCTGGCGTCCGGTTCCTGGCAACACGTCGCGGTCACGCTTAACGGCGCCACCGCGGTCCTCTATGTTAACGGCGTCCAGGTCGCCTCCGCTAGTGCCACGCTCACGCCATCGTCCTTCAGCCCCGTCAAAAACTTTTCCGGCAAAAGCCAGTTTCCCGCTGACCCATTGTTCAGCGGAGGATTGGATGAAGTGGAAATCGCCAACTATGCCCTGACTGCCCTCCAAATTTCGGCCCTCTACAACAGCACTGTGTATCCGGCCTTCACCGGCGGCGTGTGGACCAACAATGCGGATGGGAATTGGAGCACGAGTAACAATTGGTCAGGCGGAATCGTGGCCAACGGCGCAGGATTTTTTGCCGACTTCAGCACGCTTGCCCTCACGGCAAACCGCACGGTCACACTTGACGCCCCGCGCACCATCGGCGGACTTAAATTCGCCGACCTGGCCGGTTCGCAAACCTGGACTTTGACCGGAGCTAATACGCTGACACTCGACGGTGGCGCTGGAAACGTGCCTACAATTGCGGTCAGCCAAAGCACTGCGACGATTTCCCTTCCGCTTGCCGGCACCAATGGCTTTGCCAAAAACGGCGGTGGCACGCTGATTTTGAACGGCACCGCCAGCATGGGAGGCGGACTGACCGTAAATGCAGGCACCGTCAGTATCCCCTCCGGCTCCACCACGTTCGGAAGCGGCACTTCCTCGGTTGGTTATCTTACCGGAAGCGGCAATCTCGCCATAACCGGTGGCACCCTATCCATGGGCGGCGAACTTCGCGTGGGCGGTTCGGACCAAAATGGATCACAATACGTCAGTACCGGCACTCTCACCGTGGCCAATGCTGCAGTTTATCTCGGTGCGCTCACTGTCGCGCGCGGCAATTATCTCGATAATTCCATTTCTGGCACCGTCATCTTGAACAGCGGCAGTACCGTCGTCTCAACCAATGACGTCATCGTCGAATTTGCCGGCACAGGACACGGCAAACTGGCCCTTAACGGGGGCAATTTCATCGTCGGCCCCGCTGCCACTAAGTGGCTGATGGTCGGCTTTTGGGACTCAGGCGCGGGCGAGTTGGACGTAACCAATGGCAATTTGCTGCTGGAAAACGGCACCTCCATTAAAATGTGCCGCGGCAACAACAATGTGGGCGCCAATGTCGTTAACCAGCTTGGCGGCACGGTCACCTTTTACAGCGACGCGGGCGCAACCATCGGCGGTGCAGGCAATCTGGATTTGAACTATGCCGGCGGCGCTTCCAGCAGCGCCACCTATAATCTGGACGGAGGCACGTTGACGGTGCCGCAGATCATTGCGTCATCATCCAACGGCAGTCGCATCTTCAATTTCAACGGCGGCACTCTCAGAGCGGCGGTGTCCGGCAGTTCCTTTTTCGCCGCGGGCGTTGCCACTACGGCGAACGTCCGTAACGCAGGGGCGATTATCGACACGGCTAACTTCAATGTCACCATCGCCCAGGCGCTGGTTCATAGCACTATTTCCGGCGACGCCTCGACCGATGGTGGCTTGCGCAAGAACGGCACTGGCGCTTTAACTTTGAACGGGGCCGACACCTATACTGGGCCGACCCTGATCAGTAGCGGAACCTTGGCAATGGGAACTAATGGCTCAATCTCCCGTTCGGCCCTCATCACTGTGAGCGGCGGTGCGGTGCTCGACGTCTCGACAGTCAGCGGCGGCTTCACTCTTGCGGCGGGCCAGAGCCTGGGTGGCAGTGGCTCGGTCAATGGCGCTGTGATCAACTACGGTACCATCGCTCCGGGCCTGACCACTGGCACCTTTGCTGCCCTCACGTTGCGCAACACCCCGGTGCTGAACGGGTCGATTGTGATGCAGATGGATCGCAATAACGGCTCTCCGCTGAACGACCGGATACTGCTGCCGTCCAGCGCGATTACTTACGGCGGCACTTTGACCGTGACGAATCTCGGCGCATCGTTGCAAGCGGGCGACACATTCCAGTTGTTTAGTGCGGCAGCGTACTCCGGCGCTTTCGCCGTGACTAATTTGGCCCCCTTAAGCGCCGGTCTGGCCTGGAGCAATTCCCTTGCGATTAATGGGACCATTGCCGTGGTCGCGACGGTTTCATCCGTCCCAACCAACATCATTTGGGCCGTGAGTGGTACGAACCTGACATTGTCGTGGCCGGCCGACCACATCGGGTGGCATTTGCAATTCCAAACCAATGCGTTCGCGACCGGGCTGAGCACTAACTGGTTTGAAGTGCCGGGCTCGACCCCGACCAATAATGTTACCATGCCGCTGGTGCCTACGATCGGAAGTGCGTTTTACCGATTGGTCTACTAGGCAGGGTCGGAATTAGGCGAGCTAAGCTCGTTCTCCGCCAGAACGGTTTGAATCGTCGAAAGCAGGTCTTCCAAGTGAAATGGTTTCTCCAGAACCGGGCCGCTGACTTTCGCCAGAAACCGGTCCCAACGAGCTTCAGCCCGGTAACCGGTCATGAAAACAAATCGCTTGCACAGAGGCTTTCGCGCGCGCTCGATGGCGAGATAGAACTTATCTCCCGGCAGATGAGGCATCACCAGGTCACACAAAACGATGTCGAACTCTTTTGCCAACGCTTCCCTCACACCGTCAGCACCGTTGGTGACGCATGTGACCTGAAATGAATGCGATTCCAGAAAGCTGCGAATGACTTCGGAAAAGGCCACGTCGTCTTCCAGCATCAGCACGGACTTTACCCCCGGTGTAATACTTTGTTCGGTTACGTCATAAACTAACTCGGACGGGATTGTTATATCCTGTGAGGCTTGCATGTTGGATTAGTATTTCTGGTTTCGTTGCACGACTGACAACGCCCGGTACTGCAGGTTGTATGCCATTTGCTTGAGGCCACTGCCTGCAGGAGGATAAGGGAAATGTGTGCCGAGCAGTAGGCCTGATGCTTTATGGGCTTTTAGAGCGTGTTTGGTAAATGCTGACGGAGCGCGAGCGGTCCCCGCTCGCAGCGGCCGGAACGGTGCCCATGTGGAAACTGCGACTTTGCCATGCAGCACTTCGGGCTCAATTTCAGCATTTTCCGGGAACCAGCGACAGAATGTCCAAAACTCGCAGTTTCGAGGAAGTACTGATACAGATCCAGGAATGTCGGCGGATTCAACGCATCAGCCCGGTGACGCAAATGCCGCTCAACAGCGATTTCTTTCTCTATTCCTGCGGAGTGAGCGGGAAATCTTTCGGTATGTGGCGGTTTTGGTCCCTAACATCACGGAGGTCGAGGATATTGTTCAGCAGACTGCCATGGCGCTTTGGGAGAAGTTCGACGCCTATGATCCGCGCCAGCCTTTCACGCCCTGGGCATGTCGGTTTGCATTGAATAAGGCGCGCCAGTGGATCGAAAGGCGCCAACGCTGGCAAGCTCTACTGCAGGGCGGACTCGCGGAAGAGCTGGCGCAGCGACGGCAGGAACTGCAGCCGGAGTTTGAGTTACGGCTGAAGCACCTTGAAAGCTGCCTGCGTAAGCTGCCCGAGAGACAACGCTCGCTGGTGGAAGGGTATTACTACGAGCGCGTTGGGATCGAAACGCTGGCAGAGCGATCAGGCCGCACTGCTACCGCCACGTACAAAATGCTCCAACGAATCCGGCAAACCCTTCAGCAGTGTGTCGACAGCCAGACAAGACCGGAGGTGGCATGACTCTGAGCTTCCCATCCGCCGAGTTCAGCGACGCTGTGGCTGACGTGTGTCACGGCTCCGCTACCGAAGCCGAAATGCGAGCTCTGAACGAGCTGCTGGGAAGCAACGCGAGCGCACGGGACGAGTATTTGTTCCGGATCGAGCTTCATAGCCGACTGGCTTCCGACCCAGATCTCTATTCCCTCCTTCGAGAGACGGCTGCCAATATTTGCTTACCAGCCGTGAGCGGTGATAAGCGGGAGAAGATTGTCCCTTTGAACGCGGCGGCGCCGCCGCGCAAACGTATGCTGGTGCGAGTGCTTGCGCTGGCAGCCTGCCTGATGCTCATCACCGGAGCCATCGGGATGCTCTGGTTCAAGTGGTCACCGGCCAGGAACGCAGGCAAGAGTGCTGCCGTCGCGATGTTGACACGTACTGTGGACGCGCGCTGGAGCCCGAAGACTCACGCTTTGCGGGTGGGGAGCGCCTTGGAGCCGGGGGGACTTCAACTTGAATCCGGGCTGGCGCAGATTGTTTTTTACAGCGGAGCGCGACTGATAATCGAGGGTCCGGGGGAACTGCGACTGGTCTCCGCGAATGAAGCCGTTTGTGTTTCCGGCCGGGTTTTGGCCGAAGTACCAGCGCCAGCCCGTGGCTTTCGGCTGAGAACCAGTCAACTCAGCGTGGTTGATTTGGGGACCTCCTTCGGCATTAACGCCAGCCAAAGTCGGAGTGAAGTCCACGTTTTCAAAGGCAAAGTGGAACTGAAGCCCGGAAAGGCAGGAGAACAGTCGCTGGCGGAAGGGCAGGCAGCCCTGGTTCAAGGAAGTGAGCTACCCCAGTTGATGGCCGCCAACCCGGAGGCCTTTGCTCCTATGTTTCAATTCCAGGAGCGTTCGCTCGCCTCAGAGGCTGTCCGTTATGATCAATGGCGGCTCTCAAGCGCCCAACTGAACCGCGACCCGTCGTTGGTATTGCGCCTCGATTTTGAGAATCTAAGCGAACCGGACTCGACACTGTCCAATAAGGCCGCAAGAACTGCGCAGACCGAGGATGGGATTATTGTGGGCTGCCAGCGCGCCGAAGGACGATGGCGGGAGAAGACGGCATTAGAGTTCCAAAGTGTCAATGACCGTGTGCGGCTGTCCGTGCCCAATGAATTCCGGGCAATGAGCCTTTCTGCTTGGGTCTGCCTGAAGGGGTTGGATCGGGATTTTAACTCACTGTTCATGTCTGATGGGTTCGATCCCGGGACGCTGCACTGGCTCATTCGCAGGGATGGTGTCCTGGGGCTCACCGTCTTTGGTCCGCGGTTTGGGAAATTTCAGATTCTGGCCAGCCCTCCAATAGCCTCGCTCGAAAGTCTTGGAATGTGGCAGCATTTGGCAGTGGTCATCGATGGAAGGGCACAGGAAGTCGTTCATTACGTCAATGGCTCACCTGTGTCCCGGCAAGCGCTGAAGGTAGGACCGCCCTTCCGGGTCGGCTCGGCAGAGTTGGGTAACTGGAACGCGCGAAGCGGTCCGGACCCAAAGCCATCGCTCATTCGAAATCTGAGCGGGTCGCTCGATGAGTTCGAGCTGTTCAGCCGCGCGTTAACTGACGCAGAAGTCCGCGAACTGTACCTTAAGGGCAAGCCGGAGCTTTAAAGATGAAATCGCAAATCTTGAAGCTGAGCCAAAAAACAAAGTCAGCCATGTAGACAATCACCGCCGCGCCAGTCATGAAACTTCAAGTTCTGGCTCTAATGATCATGTTGTTGGCCGTGCCTGTGATCGCGCTCGACGGCCAGATCCAAATCCACGATCCCTCCACCATCATCCAGTGCGAGGGCAAGTATTACACGTTTGGAACGGGTGGGGCTTGCCTGGTCTCTGATGATGGCTGGACGTGGCAACGCGGGGTCGCACCCGCTCGGCGCGGCATGGCACCGGATATCATTCAGCTTGCCGATCGTTACTGCCTGTATGTTGCCGCAAACATCGGGGCGCAGCCCAAGGCTGCTATCAACCTGATTTGGAGTCGCACACTCGACGCGAATTCCCCCGACTACAAATGGAACGAAGCGGGCGTCGTCGTCTCCTCTGACGGTATCGAAGATTGTAACGCCATCGACCCTGGAGTTTTTCTGGACCGAGTTGCGGGAAAACTTTGGATGGTTTATGGCTCGTACTTTGGCTTTATTCGACTCGTTGAGCTTGATCCGAAAACCGGCATGCGGGACCCAGTCAGCCAGCCCCTGAACATCGCAATCAACTGCGAGGCCTCAGACCTGCTCTATCACGACGGTTGGTACTACCTCCTGGCTACTCACGGCAGTTGCTGTCGGGGCGCCGACTCCGGCTACAACATTCGTGTCGGCCGCGCCAGGAGCATCACCGGACCCTACCTCGATCACACAGGCGTTGATATGATCCAGGGCGGCGGCAAGCTCTTCCTCGGCTCCGGTGGCCGCGTCATCGGGCCCGGGCACTTCGGACTGCTTGATTTGGGCGACGGCGTGCAGAAATTCTCCTGCCACTACGAAGCCGACCTGGATCACGGCGGAGCGAGTGTGCTCGACATTCGCCCTTTATTGTGGAGAGACGGCTGGCCCATCGCCGGTGAGAATTTAAAAGAAGGCACGTATGAAATCGAATCCGTGCGCACCGGGACCGCGCTGGAGCTGGAAGTCGAGGGAGTGCCTGTTGGTGGTCGGCGAACCAGGCGAGGCTTTGGTGCGGGTCCGGGCG
>CAZUVM010000166.1:0-24085 GCA_964623885.1 uncultured Verrucomicrobiota bacterium | reverse complement strand
CCGGCCGGGCGTTCCCAGGTTGTGCCAATTGGCGCCGTCCCAGGCCGCGATGCCGTTGGCCAGGATGCCGCCGGCAAGGAGAAAATTCCCGCCGCAGTACAGATTCCCGCCGCTGGGCAACAAACGCGAAACCGCGGCGCTGACACCGGCACCGACAGCCGCCCACGATGCGCCGTTCCAAACCGCCAGGTTCGTGGCCTGCACTCCACCGCCGGCCGTGAATGTCCCACCCACGTAAACCTGGCCATTGAAGGCCGCCAACCGCGTGGCGCCCGCGCCCGTCAGACCCGCGCCCATCGCCGACCAGTTAGCCCCATCCCACTGCGCGACATAATTTGCGGGGTTCCCGCCGGCCTGTGTGAAAAGCCCGGCGGCATAGAGATTGCCGCTGTTGAACGTAATGGCGAAGACATTTCCATTTACGCCGCTGCCTACTCCCGCCCAGGTCGAGCCATTCCAAACCGCAATGTTCGTAATCGCCAGCGGACCACAATTCGTGAACAGACCACCGGCGTAAATCAGCCCATTTTGAAACGCAATCGCGTTCACGCCAAAGGACACGCCGCTGTACGCGCCAACACCGCTTCCGAGCGCGTTCCAGGCGTTGCCATCCCAGTAAGCAATATTGGTGGCCGTGGTGCCGCCCGCGGCGGCGTTGGTGAACGCGCCGCCCACATACAAGTTGTTCCCATTCACCGCCAGGCTGGTGACCAGGCCGTTGAAGTTCACGCGGCTCCAGTTGGTTCCGTCCCATTGGGCAAAGTTGGTGATGGCTAGCCCGTTCACATTGGTAAAGCTGCCGACCGCGAACAAGGTGTCCCCGAGAAAAGCCATGCTATAGAGCAGCGTCCCGGGCGTGCCGTAGACCTGCGCTACCGCCGTCCACTGCACTCCGTCCCAGACCTGAATGGCGACGTTGGTGGTGCTGGTGCCGCTGCCGCTGGCGTAGAGCAACCCGTTGTGCACCGCCAGCGCGCCATCATTCCCTCCCGTACCGGGCCAGCCGAACTGGTAATCCCAATGCTCATCCCCCGCCGCTCCCAACGCGGCCGACCGAACCATCAAAAGAAAAACCAAAACTATGGCGGCGTGCAGTTGTTTCATTTTTCTATTCAAACGTGGGGACGGCCAAGGGCGCGCTCGTGGAATCAGGAACGGCTGCCGGATTCCGCAACCCTGCCCGGTATTCACCCTGCAGCCGAGCTTATCGTCTCCATCAGCGCAGACAATCAAAAAGCGTGACGCGGAATGTGAGCAGGATTACGACTGGATAGCAGATTACGGATGCTGGATACTGGAATCTACACTGCCATCAAAAAAAACATGAAGCACAACTGCTTGGTTCTGCTCGGTGCGATCGCAGGAGGCGTGGCCGGATACTTTCTGTTTTTCTGGATCACCCGACAGGGGTTTTACGCGCTCGTGCTGCCCGGTGGATTGCTCGGATTGGGCGCCGGCATTTTCCGGTGCCGCTCAACATCGATTGCTGTCGCGTGCGGGTGCCTGGCGTTAGCGCTCGGCTTGTTTACCGAATGGCGTTTCGCGCCGTTCGTAACGGACGGAAGATTCACCTACTTCCTTTTGCACATTCATCAACTCAAACCGATCACCTTGCTGATGATTGCAGCGGGCGCGTTCATCGGTTTCTGGGTTCCCTTCCGTCGCAGGCAGGAGAACCATGATTAGTCTTACGGACGCGCCGCCGGCCTTTGCGACCTGGCGGCGCCACGAACAACCGGTTGAGACATCTCGCACTACTTCAATGCGGGCTAACAGTGACCGTATAAAAAACGCCACCGAATTCCAGCGTGTGAACTCCAACTGGGAGCGGATTGACAAAGGCGTACAGACCGTCGCCAACAGACATCGGCAACTGGTTGGCGAGGAGCCGGAAATCTGTACAAAAAGGTTCCCCCTCTATTTCCGGACCAGGTACAACATCCGGACCGACCTCAACGCGGTCTCGAATCATAAATCCTCTCGGAGCCTTGGATCTAAGCAAAGTTATATAGCTTATGTCAACAATACATTAGTAAAGTAATGCTTAATAACTGAAATTCGTGTTTGTGAAGCCGAGTGGCGCGCAACAGGCAAGCGGGGTGAGCGATGTACGACCACATCCGAAGAATCCACTTGATTCTACGGACATCGCAGGGCCAAGTTCGACTCAACTCAACCAGCCATTATGAACCCTTGGACTCGACGCGACTTCACGAAAACAATCACGCTCGCCGCGGCCGGCACGGCGCTCAGCTCTGCACGCGCAGCGGGCGCCAACGAACGAGTTCGGCTTGGGTTCATCGGCCTGGGCAACCGAGGCGACCAGGTGCTGGACGCGTTCCTGAAACAACCGGATATGGAAGTATCCGCTATCTGCGATCTCTCGGACGCTTACCTGGATTTTGCCGCGCGGAAAAGCGGGGGCTCGCCAAAGCGATTCAAAGATTACCGAAAGCTCCTGGAATCAAAGGATGTGGATGCGGTGGTGATTGCGACGCCGGACCATTGGCATGCGTTGATGACGGTGCAGGTGTGCGAGGCGGGCAAGGATGTTTACGTCGAGAAACCGCTGTCGCTGTGCGTAGCCGAAGGGCGGGCGATGGTGGAGGCGGTGCGGAAACATCAGCGAGTGTGCCAGGTTGGGATCCATCGCCGTTCGGTAGCGTTATGCCGCGAAGCGACGGATTTTGTGCGCGGCGGCGGTCTCGGCAGAATAACCGCGGCGCGAGCGTTTCATGTGCAGAATGAATGGCCGAGCGGCATCGGCAATCCGCCGGACGGCGAGCCGCCTGCGGGATTCGATTGGGAGGCATGGCTCGGACCGGCTCCGCGCCGGGCTTACAATAAGAACCGGACCTTCTACCGGTTCCGATGGTTTTTCGATTACAGCGGCGGACAGGTTACCAATTTCGGCGTGCATTACATTGACTTCATCCAATGGGCCCTGGGCGAGGAGGCCCCGGCAACAGTTACCGCGTTGGGCGGGAAAGTGGCGGGGATGAAAGACAATCGCGAGATCCCGGATACGCTGGAGGCGCTGTGGCAATACCCCAGCGGCGCGCTGGTGAGTTTTTCGCAGATTAACGCCAATGCGGGAACCTGGAGCGTGCCCGGTTGCGAGTTGGAATTGCGCGGTACTAAGGGGACGCTTTATCTGTTCGGCAATGGTTACGACGTGGTGCCGGACCGGATATCGGATGATGAGTTTCCCGCGCGCTCGCCGCTCACGCGCGAGCAGGATCAGCAGTATCGTAAGAATGCCAGACCGCTCATCGAAGCGCAGAGCCGCCGCGCGGCGTCGACAGCCGATACCGCTCCGCACGCGCGAAATTTTCTGGACTGCATCAAAAGCCGCGCGCAGTGCAACTGCGATATCGAGATCGGCCATCGCAGCACCAGCGCTACCCTGCTGGCCAATATCGCGCTAAAGACTCGCAGCGTCCTGGATTGGGATGCCAAAGCTGAGCGTTTTGCGAATAACGAGGCCGCGAACAAACTGCTGAACTATAAATATCGCGCACCCTATTCGCTGCACTCGCGAGGAGCCTAGCGGTATCCATGCCGTTGAAAATCACAGATGGACGCAGATGAACACTGAGTTGCTGCGCGGGCGGAGCGCGGGACGGCACGGCCCGCAGCGCTCGGACCGGATCACGCGCTCAGGAATTCTCTAATGCCTTTGTCGCCTCGTTGCCGCTGCGCGCCGGGACGCCGCGCGCTCCGAAATCTTGAGAATCGAATCCACCAAATCGGTCGCGGCTTTGCCGCGCTGTGCTTTCGTGCGCCCCAGAACTCAGTTGATGGTCACAATGATCAACCGTGCCCTTGGTGTGATCCGCCGGAGGAGTTTTCTTTGCCGCCGCCGGTGTGCTTGCTGCCGCCCGAGTCACCAGCCTGGTTGTGCTGGCTGTTACCGCGCGATGGTACGCCATGGCTCTGATGACGAATGAAAAAGGACGACCCAGCTATGAACCCAGGTCGTCCCAACCACAACAAACAAGGCGGGTTGCTCGGCAGCCTCGCCTTCGTTGTAGGGGTTTAGGGGCATTTACCGTGCCAGTTTACTTCGATGGCGGATCCACACATCGGTTTGAGGATGAGGAGCTTCCGATTGGGTGCGCTGAAGAACAGAGGAAAGAGCGTCATCGAAAAACCTTCTTGGTTTCGATGCTCGTCGAGCAGCGGAGGGATTATCCGGAGTCGCGTTTTGGACTTGAGGAGGTGTGGCGGTTATTAGGCTTCTCAGGAAGGCGAGTCTTCTTGAGTCTCACGCTACCGCCACCACTGCCAATCATCTCGACTTCAGTGCTGGACGGGAAGACAACACGGCTGCCATCCGGCTCTTCGGCCAGATTCATGCCCAGCTTACGGAAAAGTCGCCCACCAAATCTGAACTGACTACCCGGCGGCACTTCCGACAAATTTACCCACTGCATTATAGAGCCCCTGCGTGCAACCGAAGTGGCCGTCAATAAGACGCAGAATGTAGCGCCAAGGTAACATGGAAAGCGACAAAGGCGCTCGTCTGGATCAGATTCCAGGCGGATGTCTTTGTATTCGTCGAAAGGAAGTGCGAGTCCTTTTCAATACATTAAGTATTTGGCCCGGATTCTGAGAAAAGCATCGAGGTCGGGTTGCCAGGTGGCGCGAATTTCCTTCAGCGATTTGCCAGACTTAATGGCGGCAAGCGTAGGCGCATGCAGCAGCAGGTGACTCATTTTGTCGGCATTAAAATCATTGGGATAGAGACGGCAGAGCGTGCGAGCGATTTCCAGGCCGACATCAACCACCTGGCAGGATTCGCGGTCCGTCAGAATCACGTAAACACCGTGACAAAGCTGATCCTTGTGGACGCTGTAGGTGGGCGTGAATCGGATAGGCACAAAGCGGATGCCCGGCAGGGAAGCCTGGTTGAGCTCCGTAGCGAGCTGGAGATCATCTATATAAGGTGCGCCGACGACCTCGAAGGGCGTGTCGGTGCCACGGCCGACGGAGACAGCGCTCTCAAGCAGGCCCAGGCCAGGATAGAGGATTGCCTCGGTCAGGTTGCGCATGTTCGGCGAGGGATTGATCCATGGCAGTTCCGTTTGGTCATACCACAGGTCGCGATGCCAGTTTTCCAGCGAAATCACGGTCAGGTCAGCGTTGCAGTTTCGTTCGGCGCGGAACATTTTCGCGAGTTCACCGATGGTCATGCCGTATCTGAGCGGGACGCGATGGTAACCTACAAAGCTGGGCTTACCTTCGAGCACAGGACCATCCACAGCCATCCCATTGAGCGGGTTGACGCGATCGAGCACGAAATACTTTTTTCCGTTCTCGGCTGCCGCCTCCATCACCATGGCCATGGTCGCGGTGTAAGTGTAGAACCGGCAGCCAATGTCCTGAATATCGAACACCAGCGCATCAATGTCTCTGAGCTGTTCAACGGCCGGCTTGAAGCTTTTCCCATACAAGCTGTAAACAGGCAGTCCGGTCTTTTCGTCAACACTATCCCCGACGCGCTCGTCTTTCAGACCACGAATGCCGTGCTCGGGGCTGAACAAGGCTTTTAGCTCGACGCCGGGAGCGTTTTTCAGGAGGTCAATGGTGGAATTGCGCTCGCGATCTTCGCCGGTGTGATTTGTCACCAAAGCGAGGCGCATTCCTTTGAGCGGCGCAAAACCTAGCCGGGCAAGAACATCGATGCCGTTGAGAACTTTGACCGTAACTGGCGCGACGGACGCGCCGTCACGGGACAGCCGAGCCTCGGTCTCGGGCAGCGGCACCAACGCTCCGGGCACGTAAGCAAAATTGAAATCCGGAATCGCTTCCGCGGCCAGGGTTCCGAGCCGGGCACGAAGCGGAATGACATTGCCCTCCTCGGTAGGATGATTGCGGTTCGATAAGAAGATCAAAAAAGTTTTGGAAAATGGATCGATCCATATAGATGGCCCGGTCCAGCCGGTATGCCCGTAGGAGCCCAAAGGAAAGATCCTGCCCCGAGGGCCGCTGTAGCCCGAGCCGATGTCCCAACCCAATCCGCGGCGCGGGAGGTCTTGCGGAGCTTGAACACTGGTCATTAACCGCACGGTTTCCGGCTTGAAAATCCGCACACCGTCGAGCTCGCCTTCGTTCAGCATCATCCGGCAATACCGTGCCAGGTCCGCCGCGGTAAGAAACAGTCCGGCGTGTCCGGCCACGCCGCCCATGTGCCGCGCGGTTGGATCATGCACGACCCCGCGCCAGGGTTTCCCGTCAACAACTTCAGTCGGCGCGATTCGCCGGAGCTTGCTTTCGGAAGGCAAGTAGCCGGTATCATCCATTTTGAGCGGCTGGTAAATCTCTCGCGCCACGAATTCCTCCAACGGAGTTTTGCTCACGCGCTGAACGATTTCACCCAGCAGGAAAAAATTAATATCGCTGTAACGGAAAGCCTTTCCGGGCGGGCTCAGGAGCTTTTCCTCGCAGGCCTTTTCAATGGCAGCCTGCTGACCGTGCCAATCCGTCCTGGTCTCGATATCTCCGCGCAACCCGGACGTATGCGTCAACAACTGGCGCACGGTGATCTCTTCTTTGCCGTCACCCTTGAATTCCGGAATATAGGTTTGTACCCGCTCATCCAATTTCACTTCGCCGCGCTCGATCAGCAGCATGATCGCAGGAGTACAGGCTACGACTTTGGTCACCGAGGCGGCGTCGAAAATTGTGTCTTCGGTCATTGGCTCGACTGCCGGCACAAGGGCGCGGTTCCCGTATGCCTTGTGATAAATCATCTCACCATGCTCAAGCCACACCACGCCGCCAGGGCAGCGCTTTTCGATAATCGCCTGGTTGATGGCAGCATCCATTTCCGCCAGTTTCTCGAGCCGGAATCCTTCAGCTCCGAGCGCCGGGAGGGCCATCAATGAGACAATTAACCACTGCCAAATCGGGAAGGGCCGGAATCGGGCAGTAAGAGGCGCGGCGGGCGAGATCTTCATACGCCGGGATTAAAGCTGGGGGACGATTATGGAGCAATGCATTCTTTGGGTGACGCTTGGTTGGATTCCATCTCAAAGTTGTAGGAGACGACGTGAGGAGTCTCAGATCCCTTTGAAGAGTGCAGCAAATACGGACTCCTTACGTCGTCCCCTACAGCCTTACGTTGGGGCAGCTTCTGGTTAAAAAATGAGCTTCCCTTTGAACCTTTTCTGGCTTCCGGCATTCGACCAGGTAGAAATGCTGGTAGTGACAGAATGCGACCCATTGCCTGTGCCGCAAGCGAGGGCCGGTGAACCGGCAGCCTGGGGCGCGCTGTTTCGCCGATATCAATTGCCTTTGTATGTTTATGTGTTCGAGCTCGTGCGAGACGAGCAAGCAAGCCTGGATATCGTCCAGGAAACTTTCATCAATGCGGCGCGACACCTCGAAAGCCTGCGGGACGATGACAAGTTCGGGAGCTGGTTGTTCGGCATTGCGCATCAAAAGTGCATCCAGCGCTGGCGCAAGCGGACCCGAGAAGAGACCGCGCTGGAAGAAGCCGGCGCCACGCTGCCGGAGTTTGAAACCGGACCGGATGAACTGCTTATTCGACGCGAGCAGGAGGAGGTTTTCATGGAAGCGCTAAAGCAATTGCCGCCACCGCAACGGTCGGTGTTGCTGCTGCATTTTATCGAGGATTTTTCCATCGAGGAAATCGCCGAGATTAGCGGGGCGGCGGTCGGCACGGTGAAATCGCGAATTTATTACGCCAAGAAAGCTCTGCGGAAACTGCTGGAGGAGCAATGAAAACACCACGTGAGATACTGTTTGAACGCCATCGCGATGTGGAATTGAAGCTCGATACGATGCGGCGGAAAGTCATTGGCGAGCTGACCGAATCGCCAGGCCTCGTCGCAGTCCCATCCAAGCCCCACGGTTCGATTGGCATTCTTGGAAAGGTATGGCTGGAGCTCATCTGGCCTGCGCGTCGGGCCTGGGTTGGCATGGCGGCGGTGTGGTTGGCGATCCTGTTGGCGAACGTCGAATTGAAGGCCGGCTCACCGCGCGCGCATACGGCGCGCTCGATGTCGGTGAACCAGTTGGCGCAAGCCATTAAAGAACAGCGCCGCCTTTTGGCAGAGCTGCTTCCAACCGCCAAACCGGAGCCCAGGCCGGCATCCAATCCGAACGCGCAGCCACGCAGCGAACGCGTCCCGCGCTTTAAATCATGCTGACCCTATGCCACGCGACCACGCTTTGAAGTTTTATGAACGATACCCCCGATAAGCCGCCCACGAAACGTGGGTGGCGTCTCGCACGACGGCTGCTGCTTGCCGCCGGTTTCTTTGCGACCATCATTGCCCTTTTCTACACGGTGGAAAACTGGCGCGGCAAACGAGCCTGGGACAGCAGTAAGCGACAGCTTGAAGCTCAGGGCGAGATCCTCGATTGGTCAGCTTATGTTCCGCCGCCGGTGCCGGATGATCAAAATTTCTTCAAAGCTCCGAAAATGCAGGAATGGTTTGTGAAGGAATCCCTATCGGCCGGGCTTGGCAGTTCCGGTCAGTCGCCAAAACTACCCTCAGCGTTTGCGTTGCCTCCCCACAAGGACACCGACGTGGCGGTAGCGGAGATAAAGTTCGCCTCGCAAACCGATCCGCTGGCAGGAGGAACGGTATTGTCGTTCGCGGACCCTTCCGCGCATGACGAGCTAACCAGACTTATCGACCATGCTATCGGGCCATGCAGCATAGGTGGGCGCGGATGTGTTTTACTTGCGCAACCTCTAAATCAACTGGAACCTCTGCATCTGACACTTCAGGCTGACACTATTCCGTCCATAAAAGAGCTCAGCGCTTTCTTGCCCTCCAATCCGCTAACCAATCCGGTTCCGGGACCACCTGTAAACTATTTCCAGATAGTTCCGGTCGGCAGCAATACGTTCCGGCTTGCGCTGAAGGCTCCCGTATACGGCGCTGCCGAGTATCTCGCGTGGACCGAGCCGCTTACGGCCGATTTCGATTTAATTCGCAAGGCACTGCAGCGGCCTTACGCACGGATTGACACTGACTACTCTCAGCCGTTTCTGATCGGCATCCCAAATTTCATTACCATCCGAACCGTGGTGCAAATCCTCTCGCAGCGAGCCCAATGTTATCTATTGCTCGGCCAGCCCGCAGAGGCGTGGCACGAACTGGCGCTGATCCACGACCTGACTCAAATACTGTTGGACAAGCCGGCCATGAAGCCGATTACGCTGGTCGGCGCCATGATCAACGTTGCCGTCTGTGGCCTCTACGCGGAGACGGTGGAAGACGGCTTGCGCTTGCACGCCTGGCGCGAACCACAATTGGCGGCTATCCAGCGGCAACTGGGCGACATCGACCTGCTGCCGTCGCTGGTGGAGTCGTTCCGGGAAGAATGGTCGGCCGTTTATCAGACATTTGAAACCATGCCTCGGGCGGAGATGGTTAAACTATTCTTCAGCGGTTATGCCGGCACAATCGTGCGTTGGATGCCGCAAGGCTGGTTCTACCAGAACCTGGTCGCCGGTGCAGAAGCTCGCCATGATATGCTCGGCAGCCTGGATTTGACCAATCGCTTGGTCGTGCCACATCAGGTCTCCGAAGTCGTCCGGCAATCGTCGGAAAAATTCTCGCCGCACTCTCCGTACACATTTTTTGTTGTATTCGCCCAGCCAAACTATGCCAAGGCGGTACAAACGTTGGCGTTTAATCAAACGCGTGTGAACGAGGCCAAGCTGGCCTGTGCCCTGGAGCGTTATCGAATGGCGCAAGGCCGGTTGCCTGACACACTCGAGGTGCTCGCCCCACAGTTCGTTGAGTCCATACCGCATGACCTCATCGGCGGCCAGCCGCTGAAATATGGCCGCGCCAATAATGGGAGCTACGTGATCTATTCGGTTGGATGGAACGAAAAAGACGATGGCGGCATCGCCGGCAAATCAAAGGAGGAAGGCGACTGGGCGTGGCAGGTGCATTGATGGGAACGTCCGATTGATTTTCATTTGCAGTTATGAAACGCTCTGCGCCGCATGAGAAAGCCGGGAATTGGCGAAGCGAGCCAGGGCGCACTGGCAGGCGCGGTCGTGGGCGGCATTGGCGGCTTGTTCGCTGTCGGATTCGCGCCGGCCATTATGGCGCGGAACGCTGCTCTGCTCTTCGGAACACCGATTCTTGGGTTTATTTGTTGGCTGATTTCGCTGCCGGCCGGCTGGCTCATTGGAGGCCAAATTGGACCGCGCCTTGGTAGTTGTTTTCAATCGCAGCGAATTGAAATCTTTGGGGGAATCATTGGCGGCTTGGTGCCAGTCGCGGTGATTGCGTGGTGGGGCTGGTATATGACGACGCGGTAGAGTTCTTGCAGTCGCGCAAGCGATTTCACTCAGCAACCCTTATTTGCGAATGTTCATTGGAGTTGAATCCGGAAAAATTGGGATTGCGTAACCCGAGAAGATTTATGCCGGAGGCGTTCCAGCTATACGTCGGTGCTACGGGCTGGCCCTTTAACTTCCAGGTGTAATTGGTAGCCGCCATCGAGTGAATGAGATACGCAGAATTAGGCGCCAATGACGCAAGCGTGTTGGGCGGTCCGTTCGTCGTTCTCTCCCAGTTCACCCATTGGCTGCTGCCGGTGATTGGGCTCAGCGGATTATTGATGAATTGGACGGGACTGACCGCCGGTTCCCAGAGCCAAACTTCCTGGATTGGGTTTGCGGGATCATTGCCGACCAGCGAGTCCAGATTTGTATAGGAAGCGTCGACAAGCAAATAAACGGCCGTCCATCCAGGTTTGATGAGGAGGGATTGCGTTTGCCACTGAGCGGCCGCAGGCCCGGCGCCGCCCAGAAGAAAGCAGAAGACCACCAGCGCACCAAAAGCATTGCTCTTCATAGATTTCTTCGACTAAGGCTCAATCGTCGGTCAACGCCTGCGCGGCTTTCGCCTAAAAAGCCGCGCCTCAATTTGCTTTCTCGTAATTGGCTGCGAACGGCTGCAAAGAATTTTTAGCTTTTTATGTTCGCACCAGAGTTTTTGAAGGAGAGCGCTGCATTCGAGGCTATTCAAGTGTTCCAGCTTGGATCGCTTTGGTCCCCTTACCTTGAATCCGGGACGCAGCGTAATCGTCACCAGACAACGCGGACAAATCCCATCCATGCGTTACCGGAATACAACCGCTTGCAACAATCACATCGCCTCTTGCTATTCATGCAGCCAGGCGCAACTCGGCGTGCCTGCGTACCCCGAACCTTATTCCCGGGCAAAAAGAGCAGTTCATCTGCTATCCTTCTCGTAAATCGGCGTCAGCGGCTGCCGAAAAAATTGGTAAGCAGTTGCTTAAATTTGCCTGAAGACTCGTTGCCAGCTCGCCAGCCGGTGTGCTTTGATCAATGAAGGGCTAAAGGGAATCGCGGATCATAGTCGAGACTGACCATAATTGACACAAAGTGTGGGCCCTCACGTAATCTGGAAGAGCCACCTCTCAAAAATCTTGGAAAAAGCTGGTCGGAGCGACAGGATTTGAACCTGCGACGTCTTGGTCCCAAACCAAGTGCTCTAGCCAGGCTGAGCTACGCTCCGAGCGCCAAGGCATGAATATCTCATAACGCCGCCCGGCGCAACGAGAAAGTCTGCTTCTAAAGATCCGCCTCGTTCAGCCAGCGGGCAGGAAGCGCTTGAGGATGTCCTGGCGAGGAACCGCTTGCTTTCCCAGCGCCTCATGCCGTTCGATAACGCCGTGGCCATAAGTCGTCGGCGGGTTGGGATTGCGATAAAGGACTCCGGTATAAAGTTTGGTTCCGTACTCACGGGCCAGCTCAGTAGCGCGCGCGCGGTCGGTGGGATCGTGGCCGAGCGCTTCGAGGCTCTGCATTTTGGCCTTCTGGGCTTTGAGCTGCTGCTCCTCAAGGCCGTAAGTGACGCAAGGCGATTGCACATTGATAAACGCAAACCCCGGAAAACGAATCCCTTCTTCAATTAGTTTCGCGAGTCCGCCCATGTCGGCGGGAGTGCCCTGAGCAACGAAGGAGGCGCCATAGCCCATGACGTACAGCAGTGGGTTTACCGGATCTTCCAGGCTGCCGAAATTGGAGGTCACCGTTTTGCGGCCGCGGGTCGAGGTGGGGGACAGTTGTCCTTTGGTGAGGCCGTAAATCTGATTGTCCATCACGATGTAGGTGAGGTCGATGTTCCGCCGAATGACGTGCGCCACATGACCGCCGCCGATTGAGAAACCGTCGCCGTCGCCGCTGGCCACCAGGACCAACAGTTCAGGATTGGCCAGTTTGATGCCCTGGGCGATGGGAAGTGAACGGCCATGGACGGTGTTGAAACCATATGCCGTCGTGTAGCCGGGGATCCGGCTGGAGCAGCCGATGCCGGAAACAAAGGCTATTTCATGCGGCGGCCGGCCGATGGCGGCCAGCGCTCGGGTGATAGCGGTTACGACACCGAAGTCGCCGCAGCCGGGGCACCAAATGGGCTTGAGGTCGCTTTTAAAATCACCCGGCTGACATTTAAGAGCAGGCGGGGGCAGTTGTACCATGGTGGACATAATTCAAAAAGGCTGAGCGCTCAGCTATCGATGGGTTCAATATGGGAGTGCTGGCCATTGCTTTGCAGCGCGAGCACCATTTGGCGCAAGCGGTCGAGCACTTCGGCGGGTTGAATCGGATTCGAGCCGCTCTTGGCCAGAGCTTTTACCTGAGCGGGGACATCGACATACATTCTTACGAGGCGATATAGCTGTGCCTGGTACGATTGCTCGATGAATAAACCACGGTGGACCGAGGCAAAAAAATCCTGGTATACCGACTCAACGACGGGGTAAAGCAGTTTGGGCACGAGCAGCTTGGCGCGCAGGCCTTCGGCGCGGGCAAGGCGCAGAGCTTCGCGGGCAACTCCTGCCACACTGCCCCAACTGACCAGGCCGATGGGCGCATCCGGATCGCCTTCCAATATGAACAGGTCGCGGCGGTTCAGAAGCGAATTGAATTTCCGGAAGCGCTTTTCATTCATCCGGGCATGCATTTCACCATTGGCAGTCGGCCGGCCCAGTTCGTTGTGCTCGATGCCTGAGGCCAGGTAATTTCCGCCGGGTATGCCGGGATGGCTGATCGGGCTGATGCCAGATTCCGTGAGCTTGAAACGTGAATACTTCGCGAGTTCCATCTCGGTGGGCCGACGTCGGTCGACTATCTGAAACTTTGAGGTGTCGATCGGCTCGACCGTTTCTTTTCTTTGCGCGATCTCCTGATCGGACAGGACAACGACAGGTGTTTGGTATTGCTCGGCCAAATTGAATGCTTCGACGGTGGTGCCGAACATATCTGCGACGCTGGTGGGCGCCAGGACCGGCCGAAGGCAATCGCCGTGCGCGGAAAAGACCGCCTGGAATAAATCGGACTGCTCGGCCTTAGTGGGGATGCCGGTGGAAGGCCCGCCACGCTGCACGTTGACACAGACCAACGGAAGCTCAGCGATGCTGGCCAAACCGAGCATCTCGGTTTTCAACGACATGCCGGGACCGGAAGTTGCCGTCAGGGCCTTCTTGCCGGCGAAGGAGGCGCCGACGACGGCGCCGATTCCGGCAATTTCATCCTCGGCCTGCAGGACAGTTCCACCGTATTTCCAGATTTCGCGATCCAGGAACTGCATGATCTCGGTCGACGGAGTGATAGGATAGCCACCGAAAAAGGTGCATCCGGCGAAAATCGCCGCCGCGGCACACATGTCATTGCCATCGGTCAGGAGCTTGGCGGAACGAGCGGACTGCGGTGCGGCCAGCTTGCGATCGGCTTTGAGCGGATGTGCCTCAGCAAAATCGAGCCCCGCCTGAAAAGCACGGGCGTTGCCCTCCACAACCGCCGCGCCTTTCTTGGCGAACTTCTTACGAATGCCGGCCAGCATACTCTCACGGCCGATCCCAAACCAGCCGGCGAGCAATCCGACTACGACGACGTTTTTGGCTTTGTCCGTGCCGGCGTGCTGTTGGGCGAACTCCGAGATGGGCACGCTGAATACAACCGTTGGTTGGACTCCTTCCAGGGGAAGCTTGTCGGGGGCTACACCGGTGGCGCTCTCATAAATTACGATGGTCGAAGGCCCAACCGGCAGTTCGCCACCAAACCGGCGGAAATCATCCCAGTTCAAGGCCACAGCCACGTCCAATGGACCGTTGGGATTGAGCACGGGTTGAGTAGCGAGCCGCAGACGGCAGGAAGCTTCGCCACCCCGGATCTGGGAGCCGAAGCTCTTGGTCATCAGGCCGTGGTACCCTTCGAGCGCCGCCGCCGTGATGAGGGATTCCCCCGCAGAAATGACTCCGTCGCCACCCGCGCCGGCGATCCCAATAATCAAATCTTGATCCATACATAATGTCTTCTCCTTAGATCGGCTTTTTCGCTCTCCATCCGTTGCTCAATCTTTGACATTTTTTAATCAGTCGAATAATGAGCAGATGAAAGCAGGCTGAATGAAGGGATGAGGTTCATTAGGCTACCTGCTTTTAGCCACCAAGGCTCCAAAGGAATGAGGCGAAACTATGGTTTCGAGATTCCTCTGTGATTTAACTTATTCGAAGAGCTGGAATTCCCGAATGGTTGGTCCGTCGGCAGCTTCGGTGATATTGAGGCGGACCCGTTGCGCAGTTACCGGCGCGAATTTGGCAACCACCTTTACGCCCGGATTCCCACCCTGGTAACAAGGTTTCCATTGACCGTCTTTGAAGTATTCGATGGTAAACCTTTTAATCCTGTCGAGTTCCGGTAACGCCTGCTGGATAACGGCGCGACCGAACGTCCGTGGCTGGCCCAGGTCCACTTCCAGCCAGGCGGCTTTGATACCAGAGTCAGTGGCCCATCGGGTATCTTTGCGGCCGTCAATAGCCTTCTCGGCAGCGAATTCGGCCCGTCCCTGGAACACGTTTGAAGCTGTCGCTCTGGCGTGAGTGGTCAAGCATGCAAGCAAAGGCACATCCAGGTCAGCCAGACTGAGCGAAGACACATCCAACTCCATTGCCAGTATTGTATCCAACGGATTTCGTTCACGTTCGGGAATGGCGATCATCAATCCCGCCGCGATTTGGGTTACTTGCGCGGTGCCGCCAGTAAGCAAACGACTATGGAGGATCTTCGCCGGCAGGGCAGGCAATTGGAGAACGTCTTCAGGCCAGTCAGTAATGTGAACGTAGACCGTATTGCCGCGTCGGGTTGATACGCCGTATTCGCCGGGTTTGAAAGGTCCGCCGCGCGTTCCGTAGATACTCTCGCCATACTTGGTAAGCCAGGTGCCCATCTGCTTTACAAGTCCGGACTGTTCTGGGGCGATGTCGCCTATTGGCGTAGGACCGACATCGAGCAGCAGGTTCCCGTCTCCGCCGGCGCACCCAATGAGCATCGCCATTACCTCAGGGAATGATTTAACTCCATCTTTGTACCCACCCCAGGACCATTGGCCACGGCGTGAGACGGTCATGCACGATTCCCAGGGGTGTTGATCGTCGAAATTGCCCACCCACTGCTCGGGAGTAAAGTAGTCGGCATGTGGTCCGATGTTTCTTGCCAGGCCGGGATTGCCATCGGCCCCAAGGTCCAGTCGGTTATTAATAACGATCTCGGGCTGGAGCCTTTTCACCAATGCATACGTCCGGGCCTGGTCCCAGGGCGCTTCACGGCCGTCACAATCAAACCAGAGCAGGTCGATGCGCCCGTAATTGGTCAGCAACTCACTCAACTCGGCTTGCATCTTGGCTACAAAGCGATCGTTGTGCTCGCTGCGGCAGTCCGGGTCCCGCCAGTCCATGGGCGAAAAGTACCACCCGAGGTGCATTCCCTGGGCATGTGCTGCCTCTGCCAGTTCAGCGCACACATCACGGTGAAAGGGCGTGTGCATGATGTTGTAATCATCCACTTTTGAATTCCAAAGCAGGAACCCGTCACCATGTTTTGCTGTCAGCACCAGGTACTTCATCCCGGCAGCGCGGGCCACGCCCACCCATTCGGAGGCATTAAAATTGGTCGGGTTGAATTGTTTAAAAAGGTTGTCGTAGACCGCCGCGGAAATTTCGCCCCGATTGGGGCATTTCGGGTTTGTGTTGGCCCGCGACCAACTGATTTCGGTTTCTTTCAGGCTGACTGGCCCCCAGTGGATAAACATGCCGAACCGATCCTGTTGCCACCATTGAAGCCGATCGGGGACGGAAGCCGGGGCGGCGCCGGCGTCCATTCCGCGGGAAAAATCAGCCAGCAGAAACGCCAAGGACATCAGACGAAAAGGTAATGCGAATCTTCGATTGAAGTGTGCACGCATTTGTAAGCGCGCTTTAGTCGCGTGACGTGATGTTCTGTTGGGGCTCAAAGGCAAAGAATTGTGAGTTTCCTGGGACCATGCGCGCCGAGCACGAGGATGCGCTCGATATCCCCAGTGCGGCTCGGCCCCGTAATAAACGAAATAAAACTGGGATAATTGGCCGCGTATTTTTGTTTCAGCAGGGAGAAGGCCTCTGGCAAATCCGGCAGCAACTGCTCGCGTCGCGCCAAAACAACATGATGCGGCGGGAGCACGGACAGCGCACGACCGCCGGCACTGCGGCTAGTCACCAGAACACTCCCGGTTTGAGCCACCAACGCGTCGCATTCGGTGAAACCAGCATCGCAACTCTCCAAATCAGAGACTTCGTAACCCGAGTCCGTTTGGCAGACCGGCAAACCGAGTTTGCCGCAGGCGAAATCAGTCAACTCACCTCTGTGACAACCGACTTTTTTCCACTGCTCGCTTTCGCGCAAAGCGAGCAGCGCTCCCGCCAATTGTTCGCGGTTTGCGAGAAGCTGGAAATCAGCCTTCAGAGCAGCAGCATTTTTTCGGAACAATCCGAGCTGTTCCTCGAAGCCCGCGCCCACCGCGGGCAGCCATTGGCGCGCCTGGGCTGACGCGGCGGGCAAAACGGCTTGGGTGCGCTGTGGTTCATGAACGTGTCCCGGAATTGGCGCGGGGGCCCGCAGCGCCTCACGAACCCGGGCCAAAATGTTTTCTCGTTCACTCACTTTAAATGCGCAATGGTCATTTGTGTTTTGCCAACCCTGCCTGGACGCGTTGCCGCCAGTACTCCTTGAATGTCTGCCGCGCGATGGGCGGCAGGTCACGAGTCCGGGTCCAGGCGTAAACCGGGTCGAGCCGCGTGCCTTTGATAAACGGGTGCAGTTTCTGCAACAAGCGCCCTGCCCTTTTTGCCAGCGCATACACGCCCGGCCGATTCATCACAAACGCGAACGCGCGAAAGGCAATTCTCTCGGTCCAGCTTGGTTTCTGAGCGGTCGCATTGCGTCGGTTGTGCAGCAAATGATGGTGCAGGTTGATTTTGACCGGGCAAATCTCCGTGCACGCGCCGCACAGCGAGCTGGCGTACGACAAATGCTTCCACTCCTGAAGGCCTCGCAGGTGCGGCGTCAGGACCGAACCGATAGGGCCGGAGTAGGTGGTGGCGTAAGTGTGACCGCCAACGTTGCGGAAAATCGGGCAGACATTGAGGCAGCCGCCGCAGCGAATGCAATGCAAGGCGTCACGCTGCTCGGCATCCGCCAACAGCTCCGTGCGGCGATTGTCCAACAATATCACGTGAAACTCGTCCGGGCCATCGGGCTCACCAGGCTGTTTTGGGCCGCCGTAAAAGGAGTTATAGCAAGTAAGCGCCTGGCCGGTGCCAATTGTTGACAGCATCGGCAGAAACAAGGCCAAGTCATCGAGCCGCGGGAGGATTTTTTCGATGCCGAGCAGCGTCACCATGACTTTCGGCAACGCCGCGGTGAGGCGGGCATTGCCTTCGTTTTCGGTGATCGAGATCATGCCGGTCTCGGCGATGGCAAAATTAGCGCCAGTGAACCCAACATCGGCGGTTATGTATTTCCGACGCAGGACGCGCCGAGCGATCATAGTGAGATCTTCCGGGTTCTGGGTGGAAGCGCTACCGAGCTCGCGCGTGAAAAGTTCACTGATTTCGCCCCGCGTCAAATGCATGGCGGGAAAAACGATGTGATAGGGAGCTTCTTTGCGGAGTTGCACGATGAACTCGCCCAAATCCGACTCAACCACGTCGAACCCGGTTTGTTCCAGCGCTTCGTTTAGGTGAATCTCCTCCGACGTCATCGCCTTGGACTTGATAATCGAGCGCGCCTTTTTCTCGCGAATGATGCCGAGGATGATGTCACGGGCCTGTTGGCCCGTCGAAGCCCAATGTACGCGCGTGCCGCGGGCCTCGAGCTTCTCAACCAACTGCGTAAGGTATGAGTCCAGGTGATTGACGGCGTCCCATTTCGTTTCGGCAGCGGCTTGGCGAGCGGCGCTCCAATCTTGAAAAGCCGCCCGGTTGCGATCGCGGACCACTTCGTAATTGCTCAGCGCGGTGTGGATAAGCTGGCGGTGGCGCAAATCGAGAGTCATGCGCCGGGCCTGTGCCTTGAATTGTTGTGCCGGCGCGGTCATGACTGAACCAGTACCTCCGCCAAGTGAATTGTCTTCAGTTTGCTCCGTTGACGGTCGAGCAATCCCTGGATGTGCATCAGGCAGCTCGAATCATTTGAAACGATAAAATCGGCGCCGGCCTCCTGCGCCTGAGCGCATTTCATTTCGCCCATCGCGGTGGAGATCATCGGAAATTTCGCGGCGAAGGTGCCGCCAAAACCACAACAGACTTTCTCCTTCATTTCCACCAACTCCAGCCCGCGCACGTTCGCGAGCAGCTTCCGCGGTTGATCGTGCGCGTGGAGCTCACGTAATCCGTGACATCCATCATGGAACGTGACGCGAGCGGGAAAGCGGGCTCCCAGATCGATTACACCGAGCTTCGTGACCAGGAAGTCAGAAAACTCAAAACATTTTGCCGCGAGCGCCTTTGCCGCATCAGAGTTAGGTGTGCCGGCAAAAAGCTCGGGGTAGAAATTGTGCAGCATGGCGCCGCAGGAACCTGAGGCGACAACTACAACCTCCGCAGGACGCAGGCGTTGCAAGGCTTTGACGGCCACCTCCCGCGCTTCTTCCCAATAACCCGAGTTGTAAGCCGGTTGACCGCAGCAAGCGATCTCCTCTGGACACTCCACTTCGTGCCCCAATCGTTCGAGGATCCGCACCATGCTGACTCCCACGTTGGGAAACATCAAATCCACAAAGCAGGGAATGAACAAAGTGACTTTCATGCGGGCAAGTCGAGCACGGCGGGAGCTTGCCAGAGAGTCAAAAGCTTGGCCAGCGTGTTGCGGGAGGCCTAGTGGTAACGGTGGCTGGAAGTGGCAAAACATTACCGTTTCCTTACCGATTTGACCTGGAATAGGCATGCAGAAAAAAATTTCAGGGTTCGGTTCTAGATACTGGATGCTGGATTATTGGATTGGTGAATTGACGCAACGGGGGACAGGCGGGAGCAAGATAGCCGATAGCGTGCTATCGAGAGGAGTTGGTGGTTTGGGTGTCCATAGGTGTCTGCAGGTGTCGCCAGGTCTCCGAGGAGGCAAAGAGATGGAGTTGGGGGGAAAAACTTTGCGCCGATAGCTGCCGATAACTGCCGATTTTGGGAATCGGTGGCGGCAGTAAACGGCGGTTGGGGAGGGGAGGAACGGCAATAGACGGCGGTTGGCATGGATGAAAAGGGGAGTTGGTGGTGGGAGAACTTTACCATTTCTTGACCGTTTGTTTACCGAAAAAAAATCGTGCGACGGTAAAGTTCTCTGGGTTGGAACATAGGCGCGTGGAGACCAGGATCTCTGATGCGATCGTTCGATTCTCATATAGGGGCCGCCGCTGGATGAGCGATGGCTCTCTATATAGTAAGGATCATCAGGGGGCCGAAAATCTGGCTGGGCGGCGAAATTTTTCAAAAAAGTGCGTTTTGTGGCAGAAAAATGGTATAAGCAAGGCTGGTCTTAGGGCTTTTGGTATGAATCGACATGAGCGGTTTATGACGCGGCTTGGCGGAGATAGCGCGCGAGTACGAGAAAAAGGAAACGCTGGAGGAAATGGTACCGAGCCGGGTGCGATGGGAAAACTGGGAGAAACTGAGGCGGGAGGCGGTAGGGTTCGTGAAACAGGAGATCCGGCGCTGGCGCTGGCGCAGAGGCCGGGGTGGATTGCTGCCCGAGGGATATGATGCCGAAGGGATTGCCAACCAGGTGATAGCGGAGCTACTGGCGGGCAAGGGCCGGGTGGCCCTGGGCTTTACCCGGGAAAGGGTAGTTGCGGAGCTAAAGCGGCTGGCCCGTGATGACACGCACGCAAGCAGGAGTTATCCGACGTTCGTAACATAACAGATGAAGAAACGTGCTGGGATGGAGCCACGGGGTCGAGCAAAAGCCCGTTTTCAAATTTTTCCCGATTTTCGTAAGTAGTTGAAAACAGGCAGTATAAAATGGTGAGTTTTTGACGAAGATCTGGCAGCAGGATGCGAAGATTGATCGCGCCCGCTGCAAAGCCCTGTGCGGTCCACCGGCAGCGGAGCAATGTGCGCCAAAAATCATGCCCGCAAGCTTACGGATATCGTGATGTGGCCGCAAACCAAGGCGTGTCGCGAGCGAGATCGGGTGCGGCAGTGACCCAAACAAACGTATCCGGCCGGGGTCCGACAACAGGAAAGATTACCCAGTTGTTCGGGCGGAGTTCATTTCGTGGATGAGCCTGGCGCGGGCGTGGGTCCAGTAATTCTTGGCGGTCCGCTCAGTGAGGCCCAGGGCCTGGGCAGCTTCGACATTTGTCATGCCCACAAAACAGCGCAGCTTGACAACCTCCGCTTGGACGGCGTGGGTGGCGGCGAGCTTGTCGAGCGCGTCGTTCACGGCGAGGAGCTGGTCGTCGCCACCACCAGGCCCGGCAATTTCAATACCTTCAAGGTCCACGCGTTGCCACTCGCCTCCGTGCCGTTGGGCGCGCTTGTGGCGGGCCTTTTCAATGAGAATACGGCGCATCGCCTCGGCGGCGGCGCCGAAGAAATGAGCCCGGCCGGAGAAGTTCGGATTCGAGTTCCCCACCAACCGCAGCCAGGCTTCATGCACCAGCGCTGTTGGCTGCAAGGTCTGATTGGGTGCTTCATGGGCCATCTTCGCCGCGGCCAGCTTCCGCAGTTCCCCGTAAACCAGCGGCAGCAGTTGACCGGCGGCCTTTGGGTCACCGTGTTCGATGGACTCAAGAATGCGGGTAACGTCGCTCAACGAGCAACCGTTATCAGATTCTTCGGACTCGCGCCAGCGGATTGCGCAACTGCGTCACAACCCCAAAATCCACGCCCGCCCTTTCATTGCTGGGGGAACTGCTGGACACAAATGAAGCGCCCTGGCTCTGCGGCTTTCTCCACAGGACCAGGGCTTGAAAAGCTACCACCGTCAGGCGAGCGACATTCCTAACTTCGGCTACTCGCGGGCTTCACCTCCATCACAATGTCCTCTTGTCACCGTGATGACGAAGGTAACGTCCGTCACGATGAACGGTGACGAGGCCGGACCGACTCCGGCAGTCATGTGAATAAGGTGCTGGCCGACCGGCAGCGGTTTGACCAGCAGAAACACACCTTTGACCACCGCCGGACCAATGGTGGTTCCATTGGCAATGCACGTGGCGCCAAAAAGGACCGTCGGATAAGTATCATGGTCCGGCAGCGTGTAGCTGAACACTGTCGAGTCGAACAGGTAAGGCGAGTCCTGTGGATTGGTAAGTCCCGGGATGGGGACGCCGTCAATCGTGAAGCTCATCTCCGAAACCGGGCTCCACTCCGCTGAGACCAGCGCGCGCAGTTCGTCGACGGTGAAATCGGTGAACGTCGGGCAGTTGGCGTTGTCGACCCAGGCGCTCAGCGGACTGATGAGCATCGCCTTCCCTTCGGGAATGCTGAATTGGAACGTGTCTGAACCGGGAACCCCGAGTGGTGGGGCGATTAGCCACACTTGCCCGGATTGGCCGTCGCTCAAAGGGGCGGCGTAGCTGGCCGCGTCAACCGGGAGCGACAGTGTCCGCTGCCAGAATCGCGCCGCCCATTCCTCGTAGCTCGCGCCGTAGGCGTGCGCCTGCGGAGGGAACACCAGGGACCGGCCGTTGCTCGGGTCGTCGGACCCTCCGTGCGCTCGCGCGGGGCAAATTGCCAGCGCCAGCAGTGCCAGTACCGCGAGAGCCGGTCTTATCGTGTTCGCTGGACGATTGTGATTGTTGCGTATCAATGGACTTTTCATGATTTTCTCCTGTTGTTGTTTGTTCTGCTAAGTGAGGCCCAAGGGCCTGGTTTTATTTTTCATTGGCGGACGACATTGCCCGCCGTCCATCAGTGCGAAATTCCGGGGGCAAAGGTACAGTTCTATTTTGAAGCAACTCCTGAATGGCGAATGGACGAAAAATCACGGGGAGGACGCCGCAGGTAAGCCGTAGCAAGTCACTTGAACCACGGATGAACGCAACCACAGCGGAGCCGCAACCCAGTAAAGGAAGTCAGATTAACCGCAGAGACGCGATGAACACAGCGCGTCTCTGCGGTTCAATTGCCCACTAGAGATTTGCGCGGCCTGCGAAGCTCTTCAGTTAATGGTATTACGTAGCAGGCCCACAATTCTGCTCGGCGAGACTTCAAGGCGCGTTCTTCGCCTCCGGATCGAGCGTCACCTTAATCCCTTTAACTTGGTTGCCCTGGGCATCCTTTAACTCAATCGATCCCTTCCAGAACTGGGTTTCACTGACTACTTTGAATACGAGCGTGTTCAGACCCGCATTGAGAACGATGTCTGGCACCGTCTCTTCAACCGCAACCGTGCCGTGCGGGAGGGCGGCTTTGTAAACTTCCTTCCCATTCAAATATACTTTCGCTTCATCCTGACTGCCGACCAGCATCTGGAGCCCGCGCTGTTCTTGTTCCGATTGGATGTAGCAAACTGCGTAGGCGACGCTATGCGGTGACACTTGCCCTAAAAACGCGTCAAAGTCGAGCACGGGGTCCTTCACATCCGCAAGCGTCCAATTAAACTCCTTGCCGCCAATGGACCGCGCGTCGCCCGCCTTGGGCCTGAGCTGGGCCTCGCCCTGGAGCTGGTCGATGTCCAGGCCCTCCGTCGCGCTCTGGCCGACGCCCAACGCAATCGGCGCGAGAATTAACCACTGCTTGATGGAGTCACGGGCGCTCACCATCCTTTGGCGATCCATTTCGGCGGTTTGCTCGAGTTGCTGGGTGGCAAGTTGCTTAGCCGCCGCCTGCTCTTCGTGGTGCCAGGCAGCAATCTGCGCGGCTCCTGCGGCCTCCCACACTTTGGGCACATGGTCTTCGCTGCCGGTCAAAATCCGCTGGCCATCCGGGGAAAAACCTACAGAAATAGGCCCTCTCGTATCGTACGCCCCCCTGAGGGTAAGGAGTTCCCGACCGCTAGCTGCCTCCCACACCTTTACCGTCAAATCATAACTACCGGTCAAAATCCGCTGGCTGTCCGGGGAAAAGGCAGCCGACATTACCCAAAGGGAATGCCCTTTGAGGGTGAGTAAATTTGTGCCGGTGGCGGCGTCCCACACTCTGGCCGTATCATCCTCACCGCCGCTGACGATCCGCCGGCTGTCCGGGGAAAAAGCCACAGTCCAAACCCGGGCGCTGTGCCCTTTAAGGGTCAGTAAATTCGTGCCGTTGGCAGCATCCCAGACTCTGGCCGTGTGATCATAACTGCAAGTGGCAATCCTCTGGCCGTCCGGTGACCAAGCCACACGGGTAACTGCATCACTGTGTCCACTCAGCGTGAACAAATTCGTGCCGCATGCCGCATCCCACACTTTGGCCGTTTTATCTACGCTGCCGCTGACGATCCGCCGCCCATCCGGCGAGAAAGCCACCGACGAAACCAAATCCCGGTGCCCCTTGAGCGTGAGCAAATTCGTGCCGGTTGCCGCATCCCACACCGCAGCCGTAGCATCCTGACCGCCGCTCACAATCCTCTGGCCGTCCGGAGAAAAAGCGACCCCATATACTTCCCCGCTGTTCGCCGGTATGGTCAGAAGGTCCCGACCGTTGCCGGCATCCCACACCTTGACCGTCTTATCAAAACTCCCCGTGACAATACGGCGGCCGTCCGGTGAAAAGGCCGCGCAAAAAACGATATTGCTATGACCTTTAAGCGTGAACAAGC
>CAZUVM010000165.1:0-36409 GCA_964623885.1 uncultured Verrucomicrobiota bacterium | reverse complement strand
TTAGCGTCGGCGATTTTTTCGACTCCTAGCGGAGCGACCTTGCCGAATTCGGTGATGTAGATGCGCATTCCGCGTTCGAACCCGGACATGCCATAGTGGTCCGCTTCTTCCTGCGCGGAGGCAGTGGTCCATTTGTCATGCT
Source organism: uncultured Verrucomicrobiota bacterium (assembly GCA_964623885.1). Lineage (GTDB taxonomy): Bacteria > Verrucomicrobiota > Verrucomicrobiia > Limisphaerales > UBA8199 > CAZUVM01. The sequence continues at coordinate 36,267 of CAZUVM010000165.1, read as the reverse complement.
GAATGCGATAGCAGGCGACAATGGTGCCGGTGCGGTCGCACCCGTGGGCGCAGTGCACAAATACCGGTCCAGGGAGGCTGTCGATGGTTGCCAGAATCATTCGGACCTGCTCGGCTTTTGGTTTGCCCATCCCGCTCATCGGAAAATTGGTGTATACCAATCCTGCCGCTTGAGCTGCCGCGGCTTCTGCCGTCCAGGTGGTGCCGGGTTGCCGCAGGCTGATGATAGTCTTGATGCCCAGCTTTTTAAGATTGTTGATGCCGTTCGTGTCCGGCTGCGCGCCACGATAGAGGGTATCGCTCACTTTGCCGAAGTTCAGAATTCCCTCCCGCGCTGGCGCACCGCGCGGTCCGGCGGTGACAGCAGCAGCGGAACAGCTTAGCAGGAAAGCTACGATCAGACGGCGCAGGTGGGTGCTCATTTGGCTCTAAAACGGCGGCCAGTCTAACATGATAAGGACTTACGCGCAAGTTTCCCGATTGCTCATTTTTTAGTTCCTTTAGCCCGGTCGATTTGTTATCCCAGCGGCGTGCGCAGACTCTACGTCACACTGGTTCTTTTGGCCGGTTTATGGCTGGCGGGCAGCCTGCGCGCGGACACCTTTAAGCTGACCACCGGCGAAACCCTTGAAGGTGAAGTGCTTTCTCCCACGGCCAACGACCAGGGGGTACAAATCAAGATCGGCGATGGGCAATACCAACGGGTTCCCTGGGCCAGTTTTTCGCAGGAGGACTTGAAGAATTTCACCAAAAACCAGAAGATGGAGCCGTACGTCGAGCCTTTCATTGAAATCAAGCCGGAGGAGAAAATTAAGAAAACGCAACCGGACATACGTCAGCCGCAGCGGTTGGCGCGGCCGGTAGCGCAATCACTTTTCGGCGCGATGTTTTCGTCCAGTTTAGGAGTATTCCTGATGCTATTGCTTTACGGGGCTAACATTTATGCAGGGTACGAGGTCGCTCGCTTCCGGGCGCAGCCGCCGGCCCTGGTGGCGGGCCTGGCGGCTATTCCGGTGCTGGGCCTGCTGTCGCCGATAGTGTTTTTGTCCATGCCTACGAGGGTGCAGTCCAGCGCGCCGGCCGTGGAAGTTGCGGATGAAACGGAGGCGGCTGAAGCCGCAGCCGCTGCGGCAGCGGCTGCAGCGGAACCTGACGTAAACCCCATGCACGCGGATGGCGCGGCGCATCCCAGTAGCCTGAAACTCCACACCGATACCCAGTCGGCCAAAAAACCAACGGTGCCCGAACCTCAGATTTTCAAGCGTGGGCAGTTCACGTTCAACCGGCGGTTCATTGAAACCAAATTCCCTGGCTTCTTTGGTGTCGTGCGGCGCGATGCCGATCGCGACATGGTGCTCATCATCAAGTCATCCCGCGGCGAATACGAGAGCCGACGTATCAGCCGGATTGCGGCAAACGACATGCATCTGCAGATCCAACGCGGCCCTGCCACCGAAGAGGTGCTGGTCCCATTCCAGGAGATTCAGGAGATTCGGCTGCAGTACAAGCCGGCTGAGGAAAAGAGCTAGGCCGCCGCTTGGCGGGAGGAATGCGAAGCGAACCAGGGAAGTTCAGGTGGGCAAACCTGGAGGTATCCACTCCGGTTTGAAAAGCGCGGAAGTCATGCAAAAGTGTAGGCGGCAATCTGGTTAAGGCCGCGGTGGAGCGTTATGCATTATCGAACGATTCTGTTATTCGGAGCGCCGGGCGCGGGCAAGGGCACGCAGGGCAAAATCCTGGGCCTGGTGCCGGGCTTTTTTCATTGTGCCTGCGGAGATGTTTTTCGAAGCCTCAAGCCGGACACCGAAGTGGGCCGCGTTTTCCTGGATTATTCCAGCCGTGGGGAGCTTGTTCCCGATGCTCCGACCGTGCAACTTTGGCACCATTTTATCGAGACCAGCATGAAGGCAAGCCGTTTTCACCCCCAGGAGGATACGCTGGTGCTCGACGGCATCCCGCGGAACGTTCACCAGGCTGAGATGCTTCAGGACACGCTCGATGTGGTGGCGGTCTTCAACCTTCGATGCAAACGCAGTGATGCCCTCGTCCGACGGCTTCAGCGCCGGGCGTTGAAGGAAAATCGGCTCGACGACGCCAATCTGGACGTCATCCGCAACCGCCTCAAGACTTACGAGGAGGAGAGCAAGCCGGTCCTTAATTTCTACAACAAAAAAATAGTCCATACTATTGACGCCGGCCAAAAGCCGGTGGAAGTGTTGTTCGATATATCAGGTTACCTGGTTAAACTTTAGATATGGAACAGCAGTTTGGAACTTTCACCGCCAGCGAGCTTTATTGTCCCAAGTGCGGCCGTGCCCAGCCCGTTCGGGAGAGGCTGCTGTTGGTTTTGCCTACAGGTGAATTACACGAATTCCTCTGCTCACGCTGCGCCACGTCGTTGGGAAAGCGTACCGTCACTGGACCGCCGGTCGCGGCAGTTCCCAAACACCGGTCCAGGCCGGCAGGGCCCCGGCGACTGCTGCGTTGAAGGGCCGCGCGTCCAATACGGGGGCCTGATGGCCAAATGTCGTGTTTAATCTGCGCACGATTTTCATGGGCACGCCTGAGCTCGCTGCCGTGAGCCTGCAGGCGTTGCTCGATGTTCCGGCGATCGAAGTTATCGCGGTTGTTACTCAACCTGATCGTCCCAAGGGGCGCGATCTCAAGTTGCAAGCGTCCCCGGTGAAGCAACTGGCTAACCGCGTCGGCGTGCCGGTTTTGCAGCCAAGCAAATCGCGTGAGCAGGCATTCGTGGACCAAATGCGGGTATTGTCCCCCGAACTCATCACTGTAGCAGCGTTTGGACAGATTTTGCCGGAGGCCATACTCGCGTTGCCCCGTTTTGGTTGCATCAACGTGCATACGTCATTGCTGCCGAAATACCGCGGAGCCGCACCCATCCAATGGGCGGTGCTCAATGACGAATCCCAGACCGGGGTCACCATCATGAAAATGGATGCCGGATTGGATACGGGTCCAATCCTAACACAAGAACCGACTCCGATTCTGCCGGAGGACACTGCGGAGACGCTGCACGCGCGACTGGCGCGGATGGGCGCCGACCTTTTGGTGAAAACAATTCCTGATTTGATTGCCGATCGAATTCAGCCGAGGCCACAGCCAGCGGAAGGAGTCACACTGGCACCGAAAATAAAAAAGCGGGACGGCCAGATCGATTGGCACCAAACTGCACGCGCTAATTGGAATCGTGTGCGCGGCCTGCTGCCGTGGCCCGGAGCTTTTACTTTTCTACCTGGCAAACCAAAGCCGCACCTGTTGAAAATCTGGCGGGCGGAAATCACGGAGAGCGCTGGGCCCCCCGGCCAAATCCTGGCGTCAGACAAGACCGGGATTGTCGTGGCTTGCGGACAAGACTCGCTGCGATTGATCGAGCTGCAAATTGAAGGCGGACGCCGCTTGCCGGCACCGGCGTTTGTTGCGGGGCATCCGATAGAACCTAACTCCAGGCTCGGTTGATTTATTTTAACCGTTTCACTCACTTAGCCTTTCCAGTACCCTCGCACCATGGGAACCAAGTACGTTTCGGTGAACGACCGGCTCTACGATTATCTGGTCCGTTTGCGCAGCGACCTCGATGATCCGATCCTGGCAGAGTTGCGAGCCGAGACGGCAGCGCTGGGCGAAGTTAGCGTATGCCAAATCAGCGATGAGCAGGGGACATTCCTCAGCATTCTCACTGCGGCAATCGGTGCGAAATTGGCCATCGAGGTGGGAACGTTCACCGGCTACAGTTCACTCTGCATTGCTCGGGCCTTGCCGCGGGATGGGAAAATAATTTGCTTCGACCAGAGCCGAGAATGGACGGCGATCGCGGAAAAGTATTGGCAGAAGGCCGGTGTGAGAGACAGGATTGATCTGCGATTGGGGCTTGCTATTCCATCTTTGCAAGAGCTCGAGCCGGGGTTGACCTTCGACTTAGCGTTTATTGATGCCGACAAAACACAATACGAAAGCTATTACGAGTTAGTACTGCCGCGCGTGAGACGAAATGGACTAATCCTTTTCGACAATATGCTCTGGGGCGGGCGGCTTGGAGGTGAACCAGTCACAGAACCGACCGGACGCGCGATCGATGCACTCAATCACAAGCTGGCCCAAGACGATCGCGTCGAAACCGTGCTGCTTTCGATCGCTGATGGGATCCAGTTTTGTCGCAAGCGCTAAGCGATCTTCTTGTCAGGTGATTTATGGCCGATTCTACTTCCAATCGCAGCTGGTTCTGGTCCCGCTACGGTTTAACCGTATTTTGGGGACTCAGCTTGATAGCGGGCTGGCTGGTGTTGCGGCTGGTTTTATTTTTCGGATTCCACGCGGCCGGGACGTTGACTGAATCCGTGCTGGCATTCCTGGACGGCGCTTACCGCGATTTGTTCGCGGCCGTGTGGCTCACACTGCCGCTGCTGTTCTGGTTTTTGATTTTGCCGGACCGTTTCTTTCGCGCCCGGTGGCGGCGTGGGATCTTTTGGGCGGCGTGCCTGTTGTTTTGGTTCGGCGAAATCTTCCTCTTGTTCGTCGAGTATTATTTTTTCGATGAGTTTCGATCGCGCTTCAATACGGTGGCCGTGGATTATCTGCAATATCCCAAGGAGGTTTCGGGCAATATTTGGGATTCCTACCCGGTGGTTTTGATCCTGGTGATTTGTTTTTTGGTGGCGCTCGGTTGGGTGCTTCTGGCGAGTCGTTTGTTTCGGCTTCTATGGGAAGAGCCTCTCAAAACAAGGTCGCGGCTGGAAAAGCTGGCCGCGGTCGGCGCGATGATCGGGGCACTTGCGCCACTCGCCGCCACGGGACTTGCCCTCGGCGGTTTGATGGATGTGCCGATTCATCTTACCCGAGCGCATGTCAGCGGCGATCGCACCTTGAATGAAATCGCTGACAACGGGGCGCTGAGCTTTTTCGGCGCGGCTTTGACGCATCACCTGGATTACGGCGCCTTCTATACGACCCTGCCCCGGGCGGAGGCTTACCAGAGGGTCCGTCGGATGCTTGAGGAGACTAACTCCCAATTCGGGGGCCCGGGCGATTCCGTTCTTCGCCAGATTGCGGGCGATTCCTCCAGGCCTCGATTGAATGTCGTTATCTTTCTGGAAGAGAGCCTGGGATCTGAGTTTTGGGGCTGCCTCGGCCGCACTAACACGCTTACGCCGGAGATGGACAAGCTCGCGGCGGAGGAAGGGTTGCTGTTCACGAATCTTTACGCGTCCGGAAACCGGACGGTGCGAGGGATGGAGGGAGTCCTTTCGTCGTTTCCGCCATTGCCGGGCGATTCCATTGTGAAGCGTGATCTCTCTGATAACGTCGAAACCGTGGCGCGCATATTGAAGCGTGACGGCTATGATACGGTGTTTCTGTACGGCGGACGCGGAGTTTTCGACGGGATGCGCTCTTTTGCTGTCCGCAACGGCTATGATCGCTTCATTGAGCAGAAACACTTCCCGCATCCAACCTTTACCACGATATGGGGTGTGTGCGACGAAGACCTGTTCGCGCGAGCGGTCGAGGAATTTCGCGAGCTGAATAAAGCCGGGCGACCGTTTTTAGCAACGGTACTTTCAGTTTCCAACCACAAGCCCTATACGTATCCCAAAGGCAGGATCCCCGAGGACCCGGACCAAAAGCGACGCGAAAGTGCCGTTAAATATTCCGATTTTGCGCTTGGCCAATTCTTTCGCGCGGCTAAAAAGGAAGCATTTTGGACCAATACGGTTTTTGCCGTGGTTGCCGACCATGGCGCCCGCGTATATGGCAGCCAGACCATTCCGATTCAATCCTACGAAATCCCGCTGGTTATTACCGGTCCCGCCGTAGTGAAGGGCCCGCGTCGTATTGGACAGCTAGGCGGTTCCCTGGATGTGTCACCCACACTGCTGGGTCTCGTGGGCCGACCGTACCAATCGTTGTTCTTTGGTCGTGATTTGTTAAACTGTTCGCCCGCACAGGGCCGGGCTTTACTCAATCATAACCGCGATATCGGCCTGCTCGCCCATGACCGGCTGGTGGTTCTCGGACTGATGAAAAACAACGAGTTTTATGGCGGCGATCCGAAGCAGGTCGAAATGGAGTTGTTACCAAAACCCGCGGACAACGATCGCGAACTGGAGAAAGATGCTGCCGCTATTTACCAGGTTGCCGACGACCTCTACATGCACCGGCGCTATCACCTCGATCCTTAGTGCTTGCCTGTCTTTTCTGCAAATCCTGGCCACAGACGGCCATCATCCACTCAAAGTAGTAACACACCTGATTGAGCGGCGGTACGTCGGGAGAGAGGTTAGTTTATGTTAGGATGGGCATTAATATTCTTAGTCATTGCGATCATAGCTGCCATTTTTGGCTTTGGCGGGATTGCTGGAACAGCGGCGGGCATCGCCCAGGTACTGTTCTATATATTTATCGCGATCTTCATCATTTCACTGTTGTTCGGTCTTATTCGCGGTAGAAGACCCTGATGCCGGAGACGTGTTCATCCGGAACCTCGCTGGCATAGATTGCCGTGGATGACCGTCAATGAATAGCGCTCCTGCGCTACTAAACAAACGGAGCCGGCACTTGTTATTTAACAGTGGCGAAAGTCCATCGTAGTCCAGCCACTACTCGGTAATAGTGGCGGGTCGGCCTGCGAGACTTTGATAATTGTAGTAAGCCCTCTGTTCCTGCTGTACAATGGTTTCGCAGTTTCCGGTAATCCTCTATACTCGGGGGACATGTCTGCACTTCCGCCGTCATCCACCGGGCTTCGGCCGGTAGATGCCCATGTGCATATCGTGGGAAACGGTTCGAGCGGATCCGGATGTTGGTTGCGATTGAGCGGAATGTGGCGGGTGTTTGGCGGCATAATGCTCCGGCACGCTGGTTTGGCCACGGCCGCTCTGAAGGGTGACCTGGATAGGTTATACGTTGAACGTTTGCTCGCCATGGTGCGAGATTCCTCACTGGACGCGGTCGTAATCCTGGCTCAGGAACATGCGTATGATGATCACGGGAAAGCCATCCCGGGAGCAGGAAGGTTCTTTGTTCCCAACAACTACGTGTTGGATCTGGCGAGGAAGCATCAGGAATTTCTGCCCGCAGTGTCAATCCACCCGGGCCGCCCGGATGCGCTGGAGGAGTTGGAGCGTTGCCTGGCTGCTGGCGCGGTGATGATGAAGTGCCTGCCTAACTGTCAAAACATCAATTGCAACGACCGGCGTTTTAAACCGTTTTGGGCGAGAATGGCCGAAGCGGGACTTCCCTTGTTGGCGCACACCGGTGGTGAGCATACCTTACCGGTGATTCGAAGCGAATACGCTGATCCACGCATCCTGACCTTGCCGCTCGAATGCGGAGTCAATGTCATCGCCGCTCATTGTGGGACTAAAAGCGGCCTGTTTGATCGACAGTATTTTCATACGTTTGCCGACATGACACGGCGGTATGGCAATCTTTACGGCGACAATAGCGCGTTCACCGTGCCGATCCGCAGCCGACACGTGTCCTCATGCGTGCGGGCACCGTTGGTGGAGCGGCTGATTCATGGGAGCGATTTCCCGGTGCCGGTGCATGGCGTGTTTTCGTGGCTGCGTGGAAGAGTCGATTGGAAAACGTTCCGTCACTGGCAGCGACAAAACAATATCCTGGAGCGGGATTATCAGCTCAAGCGGGCGATGGGTTTCCCGCCAGAGACATTTACGCGGATTTGGGATCTGCTAAGGCTGACTTCGGCACAAAACGTCGCAACCGCCGCAGAATCATGAAATACATTGTTGACTCAACCGTGCCCGCGTGGCACGGCTGGCTACCCCGCTGCTAATTTCAGAATTGCCAGAGTGTTCAACGCTGCTTTGGGAACAAACGAGCTGATTTCGACAAACTCAGGTAGTTTCGAGCCGTCCGCACTGCGTTCGGAGCAATGATCGTTGTCGCCCCAGGGGCCAAGGCCGTCGAGAGTGGGGGCTGCATCCCAAATCAAATTGCCATCGCTCAGTCCACCCCTCTGCTCGGTGCCGATCGAAACCCCTACGTCACTCGCAGCTGCCTCCCAAATACCAGCCAGCCGGTCGGTTTGAGCATTTCGCGGCCAAGGCCGGCACTCGGTGAGCATCTCGGCTTTGACCTGGCAAGCGTAACCATCGGCGGCGCTGGTGACTTCGCCGGGACCATTGAGGGCAAGCAACGCTGATTTGCAAGAATTGTAAGCCTCCGGCGTAAACGCGCGAAACTCTCCTTCGGCAATCGCCTCATGGGGAACCCTGTTCAAAACGGTGCCGCCGCAAACGGTGCCGATATTCATGGTTAGGTCGCTGGAGTAATCGGTTAGCGCCGCAACCCGCTCCAACGTCTTCGTCAATTGGACAATGGCGTTGGCACCATGGCGGTGCTTGCCGCCGGCGTGAGCACCGCGGCCATTAACCGTCATTCGCCATGTGCCGCGGCCCTTTCGGGCGACCACGAGTAAGCCTGTTTTGGAGGTCCGCCCTTCGGATTCAAACACCAAAGCGCCAAGCGTGTTTGAATCGAAATGGCCTCGGCATACATCGCCAAAATCAGGGGAATAGCATTCTTCGGACGAATTCCAAATCAGTTTCCACGTTATCGCTTCAAAAGCTGCGGGCGCGAGGTTCCGCAAGGCACCGAGCACCAGCCACATCATGATTGTGCCGCCCTTAATGTCATGCGTGCCGGGACCGAAAATACGGTCTGCTTCAACTTGCCAGTGAAAGTTGTTGCGGGTCTCCTCTTCGGGCGGGAAGACCGTGTCCAGATGAGAGATCAACGCAATGCTTCGTGAGGAACGGCCGGGGCGCGTCATCACCAGGTGGTCACCCCATAAGGAATTGGTTGACGCAACGTAATCGGCTGAGAATCCCAGCGGGGCGAAACATTCGGCCGTGAGACGGCCGACGAGATTTACCCCCTCACGATTGGCAGTGAAGCTGTTAATGCTTACCATCTGCCGTAGCAAATCCAAGCCTGCCGGCAGTTGCGTTTCGAGGTGCTGTTTGAGCGAGGAAGGTGCCAAAGGCTTCAAGGCCGTTCCTCCGATCGCGCAAGACTGAACCGGGCACAGAATCGCTGGCCGCGTCCGGAAAGCAGCCAGGCGGCAAGAAGAATCAGAACCGTATTTTCGATCATTTTTTGCCAGATGATTACTTCACCGGTGCCACATCCGCAGTCGAATTTAACGGTCCAGAACGAATGGCCTTGGGCGGCAGCAATCGCGAGCGCGCGTTTGAATACGACAATCGTGAAGGGCACAAGCATCGCGATCACCAGAGAAACCGTCCCTCGGACGGCAACGCCGGTCAGCAATAAGAGGCCGCAGAATGCCTCGAACCAAGGCAGCAGCGCGGCGATGGTATTTAGCAGAAAAGGCGTGCTCACAATTTGGTACTCGTGGACTTGTTTGAGAAAATCAGCCGGATGCGACGCCTTGCTGAGCCCCATATAGATAAAGAGCCCGCCTAAGAGCCAGCGTCCAATCAAACCGGCTAACTCGAGGAAAATCGTTGGGCGACTCGGAGCACTCATTCAGTATTGCCGTAAATTGCCACTGTGGCGGGTGCCCAACTCGACTGGCCAATGATGGTTCGTCCATTCCGTGAAACCTCCCCCGTAGACCATTAGTTTGTTCTTGGGAATACCCCATTGGCTCAGCAGGATCGCCGCAAATTCACTGTCTTCACAGTTTCCACCGTTACAATAAACCAGGATTTGCTGTGCCGGGTTGCAGACTTGCAGCATGGTGGCTACATATTTCTCTGGATAATATCGATCAAACTGATACGCACCGGGTATATGCCCGGCCTGGTAGGCGCCATCGGATCGGGCATCAACAAAAACGACCAGCTCTTGAGGGTAGCGCGGGTCGTGGTAAAGCTGAAAGGTTTCCGCGCCATCAGCCAACTGCAAGCCCTCCGCGCCAAGTCTGGCTTTCAATGCTTCTGGCCCGTCGGCTGTATTAGTCTCACTGGCTGCTGAATTTGTGAGCGAGCCAGGAATGGCGACTAAAGGGCGCTGCGGAAAATTGTCACGAGTTAGGCTCAGACCAATCGGTGAGAGCGAATTGGCCGCGAATGCCAACCCTGCGCCGCAGGTCGCAACCAGGGCGGCTTCGAGAAACACGCTCTTGAGACGGCTCCACGATTTACGCGAGCCGCCTTGGAAAGAGTTCGACCGATCTTCCACAACGCGCGCACCTGCGAGCTAAGCCCAGGCTTCCGAAACCCGATTGCTATTTAATGGCGGGTGCCGGCGCGGTAATGCGCGACGGAACGCTCGCTTGAGCACCGGGCGCGTGGGCGCTTTGAGAATTGGGAATGGGCGGCATGGCGGGTCGCGGTGCCTGCATGATGGGAATCTTAATCAGCGGGAACTGCGGGTGGCTGGAGCGGACCGTGCACGATCCCTGCTGCATTCCTAACGGCAACACAAACCCCGCCGGGAACCCAAATACAACGCTGAAGGTATGGCCGGCTTTGAGTTCCCGAATCTCAACGTCAACCCCCGGAATGTCGACCGATGCATCGGACAGCGTCATGGGTGTGGCGCCATTGTTCTGAATGTTTACCGCATTGGTGCTTGCATTCAGCATGGGTGCCTGACCGAGGTAGATTTGCGGCGGCATGACAGTAACGCCTGGAGGCACGTTCACCCAATACTGAACATCCAAGGTCGGCATGTTTGTCTCACTGGTCTTCAGGCTAAATTTGCCGGCAGTGTTCCCCGCACTGAGGGGGGGCACGGTCGTGAGTGTCACCTCAAAGTTCTTGCCGATTTCGTTCGTTTTGAGCTCGGCTTTGATGTTCTGAGCGTTGTTGTGCAGATCGTACAACTCCAGTGGTGTATCCAAATGATTAGTAATATGTACCGTCATGGAGCCCGATGCGCTGTCGGCGGCCAGATTCAATACGGGATAGGGCGGGATGATTTCAATGGGTTTCCATACCACACCCTTAAACTGCAGCACATACGTGGGCTGTTTTTTGTCATTGGAAGTGACCGTCACCGTTTTAAAAACCTGACCATTATAAGCCGCGGTATTGAACTGAATGGGGATAGTGCCCATTTGGCCGGGGTCAACCTTCCGGGTAAACTCGCCCGCAGTCGTGCAACCGCACTGCGGTTGTACGTTGCTCAATTCCAGTACCGCGTCTCCGACATTGGTAAAATAATAGGTATATTTGACCGGTTCACCGCAGCGCGCTTTGCCAAAGTCATACACGGGCGTGGCGAACTGCATTTTCGGGCCATTGCCATTTTCAGCCGCGGGCGCGGGCGTCGGTTGCGCCTGTAGTGCGAAGGCGCAGCCCATCATGCCAATGCCCAAAAGGAATTTGATCCTCATCGTCATCATACGTTCTTTTTTCAGGTCTATATCTTCTCAGGTTTTAGCGGAGATGGAAAGCTCATTTTGAGCTAAAGTCAGGTTCAATGCCCGGGCGAACGCAGTCAAGTCAGACCTGGAACCCGGCAGGCAAGCCAGCATCTTTGCCGCGGATGCGCCGACCCATTCTTCGGCCGCTGGTCCCGGCTTCAGTCCGCCTGCAATGCCCAGCAACTCGCGCCACTGGCCGGTTTGCTCGCGGTCGTATCCTGACAGAGTCGCTAATGGCGCGTCCTCCCGCAGGATCCTGCAAATGCTATCCACCAGGTCTTTTCCTTCCCGGAATCCCACATTCATGCTCTGCACGCCAACCGGTCCAGTTTGGTGCGCTGCGTCGCCGACAAGCCAGCATCGCCCGGAACCGAAGGCGCTGGCCATTCCCGGTTCAAAAAAAACTGCCGTGCACCAGGTTGTTGTTCGCACTTCGTTTGTGAACCAGGGTGCGCGGCGCTGCGCCACTTTTTGCACCGATTGCCGAACCCGCTCGTCCACGACCGGTTCCGCGATGCGGACGGCTCGCCGCTCCTTCTCGGGGAACTCGCGAGCCTGGTCATCATGACGGAGCTGAAAAGTCCAACGACATTTGTTGCCGGTCAAAGGCCAAAGAACATTGGTGGTGTCCCCTAATACGACTCGCACCTCGTCCGCAATGGGCGGCTCACATTCAAACTCAAACGCGGCGAACGCCTGCCGCTCGCCCGTTTTCACGAAGTGAACGCCCAGGCGTTGTCGCACCAGCGATTGGTGTCCGTCCGCGCCAATGACAAATTGCGCCTGCAAATTGCGCCGGTGCTTAACCGTGCTTTCCCAATGCGGCACTATGTATCCCGTTCCGGTGCCACCCAGTTCTTCGATCGCAACGGCCACGGAATCTTCTTCCTGGGAAAGATCGTCAAAACGATGATTCCATTGCACCGCCACGCCGCTTTCGCGCAGTCGCTGTTCCAGCAGTTTCTCCAGCTCGTTCTGCGGAACGATCAACAGAAAGTCGCCGACAATCTGCGGAAGATTCAGTTCGGCGCGGCGTTCGGACCCATCGTAAAAAGCCACAGTCTGAATGCGTCGGCCCAGATCCAGGACCGGGCGCAGTAATCCGACCGACTGGAAGAGTTTCAGGGTGCGCGGATGCAGGGCGCAGGCGTAGCTGCGGGCGGCGGTACGTTCCTCTCGGTCAATAACAATTGTCTCCACTCCCGCCTCGGCCAGCATCAAGGCCGTCCAGAGCCCGACCGGTCCCGCCCCAACTACCAGCACCTCAGTTCGTTCCTCGCGCATGGATTGGAATTGTGCAAACAATAGTAGCCGCCAGACGCGCAAAAGTCATGGAAAATCTTGCGGCGCCGCGGGCTAATGCAGACTAGTGTTCCAGCCGCAAAAATGCTAATTGAACCAATCGATGAGTGGCGGTATCAAGCTGCGGTTAGGTGCGTTCATCCTGGCGATTGCGGGGATGGTTCTGCTGACCGTCTGGACCGCGCATAGCGCCTGGTTGCGCGGCGGAGAACTGCGGGACCGGTTGACTACAGTCCAACTGAAAAGCTTTCAAATTGCCGATCATTTTCAACAGACGATCCTGGAATTGAACAATGCGGTGCTGCGCTATGCCGTCTATCACGACACTAACGACTGGTCCCATTTTGACCGCTCCAGCAAAGCCCTGGACAAATGGATCGACGACGAGCGGCCGAATCTCAATACGGAGGAGGAAAAACAAATCCTCGATTTGATCAATACCAATTATGATTTCTACATGGCCGCCGCGCGAGATATCGGGAACAAGGTCCGGGCGCGCGGCCAGGAGCCGACGCCACTGGCGGAGTTTGCCGATTTTGAAAAGCAATCTCAGGGAATTCTGAAATTGGGCTTTCAACTGGCTGGGGCGCACCGTGAATCGATGGACACGTTTCTAGAGGACTCTAACAAGGTATTGGCATATCTGCGCCTGCTGCTGGAAGGGTCGCTCGCATTGTTGCTGTTGGCCGGCGGTGGATTAGCGGTGGTCGTTTATCGCGAATTAATCGCGCCTTTACGTGTGAGACTGGTCGAAAACCAGGCATTAATTAATCGGCAGGAAAAGCTCGCTTCGCTGGGTATGCTTGCGGCCGGCGTGGCACATGAGATCCGAAACCCGCTTACTGCGATCAAGGCTTGGCTGTTCATTCAACAAAAACATTTACAAAAAGGCACTCCGGAGCACTCCGATGCGGAAATTATTGCTAGCGAAATCAGCCGCCTGGAACGTATTGTTCGCGACGTGCTCCTGTTTGCCCGGCCATCCGAACCGCATCTTGCCACGGTCGCTGCCGAGGTCCCCCTGCAACAGGTTCAGACTTTGCTTTCGCCCGAATTGGCCAAGGCGGACATTCGCCTGGTGATTGAGAATTCGATTCATGCACAAATCCGTGTAGACTCGCAGCAGATCCAGCAGGTGCTCATCAACCTAATCCAAAACGGAGCAGAAAGTATCGGCACTCACGGCACCGTCACGCTCCGGGTCCGGACTGGAACGAAGCGGTTAGCGGACGAAATAGCTGATGTGGTCATCCTTGAAGTTGCGGATACCGGCCATGGCATTCCTGCGGACGTCGAGAAACGATTGTTCGATCCATTCTTCACTACCAAGGAGACCGGCACCGGACTTGGGCTTTCAATCGCTTCCCGGATCGTGGAAAAGCATGGTGGAGCCTTACAATACCAGACCCAAGTCAATCGCGGGACCGTTTTTGGAATAGTGTTGCCCAAGGTGACTCAATGAGTCGATTACGGCGCCATGACGAAGCGCGCAAAAATTGTGGTGGTAGGTTCGTTGAACCTCGATTATGTGGCGAGGGTACAGCGCTTGCCGCGTAGTGGCGAAACTGTGTCGGCGAATGCTTTGCTCCACCGCTATGGGGGTAAAGGGGCGAACCAGGCAGTGGCTGCAGCGCGCCAGGGCGCTCGCGTTACCCTGGCGGGCTGTGTTGGAAGGGATGAGGCCGGCTGCGGGTACCGTCGGCGGCTGCGATCTGAGGGAATTAGAACGACAGCTCTGGGCGTCAGCCTGGTTGCTTCTACCGGCATAGCTCTAATCTCGGTTGACACTAATGGGGAGAATTCCATCGTCGTTTGCCCTGGCGCCAATTGCGAGTTGGATGCCGCCGCGTTGCGGAGGCACAGAGCGGCTATCGTTGAGTCCAACATGCTGCTGTTGCAGTGGGAAGTGCCCTTGGCCGCCATCGTTGAAGCCATTCGCATTGCAAATCGCGCGCACGTGCCTGTTGTAATGAACCCATCGCCAGTCCGCGAAGGTTTCCCGTGGGGCCAGTGCGAAATCGAAGTTCTGATCGTGAATAGCTCGGAGGCCAGCGCGATTGTTGGCCTGAATGCAGGGAGTTTACGCCGGCAGCTTACTGATTTACGCAGCAAGCTCGCGCGCAAACGATGCCGATGGCTGGTCGTGACGCGCGGGGGTCGCCCGACCCTCGTGGTCTCCGGTGAGGAATGGTTCGAAGTTTCAACATTTCAGGTTACGCCGGTCGATACTGTGGGAGCCGGGGACACTTTTGCTGGCGCCCTGGCCACGCGATTGGCAGAGGGCGCGGCCATGCCCGAAGCAGTGAGATTCGCCAACTGCGCGGGCGCCCTGGCGACACTCAAAGTGGGCGCGCAAGATGCCATTCCCCGTCGCGCTAAAGTGCAGCGCTTCATGCGCTCCACTAAAATTCAGGGAATTCGCATTTAAAGACCGCATCGTGGCATACACCTACTTCATTTTTAAGATCCTGTCCCACCTTTAATGAACATGCATTCCGCACTCCTCACGGATTTGTATGAGCTGACGATGGCTTACGGGTACTGGAAGTCGGGAACGGTTGACCTTGAGGCCGTCTTCCACCTGAGCTTCCGCAAAGCGCCGTTTCAAAGCGGGTTTACTATCGCCGCCGGACTGACAGACGCCATTGATTACCTGCAGAACTTCAGATTCGAAGAAGCAGACCTGGTTTACTTGGAGGGGATCAAAGGTCAAGACGGACTGCCGATATTTGAACCTGCGTTTCTGGAGTGTCTTAAACGTTTGCGGTTTGGCTGTGATGTCGATGCCTTGCCTGAAGGTACGGTGGTATTTCCGCAGGAACCGTTGCTCCGCGTGAAAGGGCCTATCCTGGAAGCGCAAATCCTTGAGACCGCCCTGCTGAATGTCTTCAATTTTCAATCGCTGATAGCAACCAAGGCGGCACGAATTTGCCGTGCCGCGCGGGGAGACCCAGTGATCGAGTTCGGGTTGCGCCGAGCGCAGGGGCCGGATGGCGGCCTTACCGCGAGCCGGGCTGCTTACGTTGGTGGCTGCGCGGGAACATCCAATTTGCTGGCCGGACAAAAATTTGGCATTCCGGTCTCGGGCACGCATGCACATAGCTGGGTCATGTCGTTCTCGACTGAAGCGGAGGCTTTTGCGGCTTACGCGAAGGCCATGCCGAATAACTGCGTGTTTCTGGTCGACACATACAACTCGCTCGATGGTGTGCGCCATGCAATAGAGGCGGGCAAAACGTTGCGCATCCAAGGGCACGAGTTGGCTGGCATTCGGCTCGATTCGGGGGATCTGGCTTTCCTAAGCATGCAAGCCCGCAAAATGCTCGATAAGGCAGGTTTTGAAACTACCGCAATTTTGGGCAGCAATGATCTGGACGAGCACATCATTGACAGTCTCAAACAACAAGGCGCCACCATCACAATGTGGGGCGTCGGGACGAGGCTGGTGACCGCCTTTGATCAGCCCGCCCTTGGTGGAGTTTACAAACTTTCAGCCATCCGCAAGCCCGGCGCGGACTGGGAGCCCAAGTTGAAACTGTCTGATCAGGCTGCCAAAATCACCAACCCAGGAATTCTGCAGGTGCGCCGGTTCCGCTCAGAAAACGAATTCCTCGGTGACGCAATCTACGATATTAGCCGGCCAGTCCCGGAGGTGTTTACAATTGTCGACCCGCTGGATCTTACGCGTCGCAAACATTTCTCTCCTGAAGCGCTTCAGGAGGATCTGCTCGTGCCCATATTTCGGCGCGGCCAATTGGTCTACCGAATGCCTTCATTAGAGCAGGCGCGTCAAAAGGTCCAGCAGCAGTTGGCGATGCTGCATCCCGGTGTCAAACGCTTTGTGAACCCTCATCAATATCCTGCCGGTCTCGAGTTGGGCCTGCACGAGTTGAAAACGAACCTGGTCCTCGCCGCGCGCGGCGAAAGCTGATACGGTGCCGCCGTGACTTCCGCCATTATCGTTGCCGCCGGCAAGGGGACTCGGATGGGACCGGGTGTGGACAAGCTCTTCCTGGAACTTCACGGTTGGCCTATCGTTGCCCATACGTGGCGACGGTTCGAGCAGTGTCAAAGCATCTCCGAACTCGTGATCGTCATTCGGGCCGGGCTCGAAAGTGCGTTTACGGATGTGGCCAGGAAGTGTGAATTTCGCAAGCCATTCCGGCTTGCAGCCGGGGGAAAAGAACGTCAGGACTCGGTCTGGAACGGTTTAGCGGCGCTCTCGGCTAGCGCCGAGATCGTAGCCATTCAGGATGCGGCCCGACCGTGCACCAGCCAGCAATTGATTTCCGACACGATTCAAGCCGCGCGCCGAGGCGGGGCGGCCGTAGCTGCCCAACCAGTCACGGACACCATCAAGGAATCAAGCGACGGCAAGTTGATCGAGAGGACTTTGGACCGCTCGCGGCTTTGGGCCGTGCAGACGCCACAGGCGTTTCGCGTAGACGTCATTCGCCGTGCGCTAGGCGAGGTTCGCCGTCGAAATCTGCAAGTCACCGACGACACGGCTGCCTGCGAGCTGATCGGCCAACCTGTTCAATTGGTCGTCAGTATGGAACCAAATCCAAAGGTCACGCGCTCGGAGGATCTCGAATACATTGAAACGTTGCTGCGGCGGGAGCGGATCGGCGCGTGATCCAGTGCTCGGTCAGCCATCAATCGGCTGCGCCGGTGTCTCGAGGATAAGCTGATAAAAAACCAGGTCGAGCCAGCGGCCGAACTTGTAACCGGCTTGCCGAATGGTTCCGGCGTGCTGGAAATTAAATCGCTCATGCAGGCGGATACTCAGCGCGTTTTCCGAATCGATGGCGCCGATGAGAACGTGATATTGTTGTTTCCGGGCGGCGGCAATCACCTCTTCCAACAGTCGGCGCCCAAGGCCTTGGCCTCTGAATTTAGTGGCCACGTAAATGGAATGCTCGATTGTGTATTTATATGCCGGCCAGGCGCGGAAGGTGCCGAAACTCGCAAAGCCCATTAGCTCACCCGATTCTGCAGCGATGCCAATGACCGGATATCCTCCTCGCTGCTTGGCGTCGAACCAAGCTTCCATCATTTGTGGCGTCCTGGGTTTGTAGTCATAAATCGCCGTGGAATTAGCAATGGCGTCGTTGAGGATGGCCAGGATTTCCTTGGCTTGATCCCGGCTGCAATGGATGAGGTTCATTAGCTCGGATATCTGAACAGGACAATCGTAAGCGGATTCTAAGCAACCGAAGAAGTCGGGCAAGGGAAGAAATGACAGACTGAATTTAAATCAGGGTTACACTGTGTACAATATCAAACATTGACCTTAAGACACTGGCATAAGTCGGCCCGATCGGTTTACTTCTGATGTGGCGGTATTCCCTGTTTAGGCCGTTTGCTGACCGTCGCGAAGCAAGGGAGTCCGGTGGGTCCGCCAGAGAGCGAAGCGATTGCGCAGGTGCTCGAAAAACAAATAAACAACCGGCGTTGTGAAGAGTGTGAGCGCCTGGGAAACAAGCAGGCCGCCGACGATGGCAACGCCCAAAGGTTGCCGAAGCTCAGAGCCGGCGCCGATGCCGATAGCCAGCGGCACCGCACCAAACATGGCTGCTAACGTAGTCATCATTATAGGGCGAAACCGAATAAGGCAGGCGCGATAGATCGCATCTTCGGGGTTGGCGTTTTCGGCGCGTTCGGCTTCGATGGCAAAATCGATCATAAGGATGGCGTTTTTCTTCACGATGCCTATAAGCAGGATAATGCCGATGAATGAGACGAGTGAAAGTTCGAGCCCGGTTGCCATGAGCGCGAGGAGCGCGCCGACACCGGCAGAAGGCAGAGTGGAAAGGATGGTAATCGGGTGAATGAGGCTTTCGTAGAGCATTCCCAGCACAACGTAAACCGCAACCAAGGCCGCCAACACGAGTAAGGGGGTGCTCGCAACAGAGGCTTTGAAGACTTGGGCAGTGCCCTGGAAGCTCCCCTGCACGCTGGCCGGGATGTGGAGTTCGTCGACGGCTTGTTGAACGGTTTCCGTCGCCTCACCCAGGGAAGCACCAGGAGCGAGGTTAAACGACAGGGTGACCGCGGCAAACTGGCCCTGATGGTTGACGGATAGATAAGCGTTCCCGGGTTGAAACTTCGCGACGGCCGAAAGCGGAACCAGTTGGCCAGTGGAGGAACGCACGAAAATCTTCTTCAACGATTCAGGGTCGGTTAGGAACCGAGGTTCGGCTTCCAGAACGACGAAGTGCTGATTGAATCGCTTGTAGAGGGTGGAAACCTGGCGTTGGCCGAACGCGTCGTAGAGCGTGCTATCAATCGCTCCCGGAGAAATACCGAGACGCGCGGCGGCATCCCGGTCAACAACGACATTCATTTGCAAGCCGCCGGTAAGTTGATCGCTGGTAACATCCCGCAAAAGCCGATTTTGCCGCAGTTTGCTGAGCAGCGTAGAGGACCAATACTTCAACTCATCCAGGTCCGTCGATTGCAGGGCATATTGATACTGCGCCTTGCTCATCCGGCCGCCAACCCGAATGTCTTGGGAGGCTTGCATAAACAGAGTAATGCCCGGCAAACCAGTCAACCGGCGCCGCAGCCGGTTGATGACCTGATCGGCGGTAATGTGGCGTTGTTCGATGGGTTTAAGCGTAATGAACATTCGGCCGGTGTTGACGGTTGAATTGCCGCTGCCGCTGACGAAGGAGCCCACCGTTTCGACCGCCGGATCGGCAATAACGATGGCCAAAACTTCCCGCTGAAGGGCTGACATGGCCTGAAAGGAGATGTCCTGGGAGGCTTCGGTGGTGCCCATGATAGAACCGGTGTCCTGCTGAGGCATGAAGCCCTTGGGCACTACGGCGTATAGAAGGACAGTGGCGACCAGGGTGGCCAAGAACACCCCGAGCATGATGAATTGGTGGCGCAACACCCAACGGAGAGCGGCGCTATAGCCGTCGAGCAGAACATTGAACACTCCCTCGCTGAACCGGTAGAAAACACCCGGCTTGCCATAGGCGGATTCAGGACGCAAGAAGCGCGAGCACATCATGGGCGTAAGCGTCAGGGACAGAACTCCGGAGATCAGAACCGCCATGCTGAGAGTGACCGCGAACTCGTGCAGCAAACGGCCAACCAAGCCGCCCATGAAGAGCAGCGGGATAAAGACGGCGACCAGGGAAGTGGTCATAGAAATAATCGTAAAGCCAATCTGGCGCGCGCCTTTAAGAGCAGCTTCGAAAACCGGCTCCCCATGCTCGATGTGGCGAAAGATATTTTCGATCACGACGATCGCATCATCGACAACAAAGCCGACCGAGATGGTGATGGCCATCAGGGAGAGGTTATCAAGGCTGTAGCGGCAGAAGTACATGCCCGTGGCAGTTCCCGTGAGGCAGAGCGGCACGGTGATGCTGGCGATGAATGTCGGCCAAAACCGGCGCAGGAAGAGGAACATCACCATAATGACAAGCGCGATGCTGAGTCCCAACGAAATCTGAACCTCCTTGACCGAGGCTTCGATCGTTCTCGTGCGGTCGCTTAAGGCGCTGATATGAACAGACGGTGGAATCCATTCGGCCAGGTGCGGCAACTCACGCTTAATGCGCTGGACCGTTTCGATGACGTTGGCATCGGACTGTTTGAAAATGATCACCAGGACAGCGGTATTCGTGCCCGCCCAACCCGCCTGAAGGGTGTTCTCAACGCTTTCTATGGCCCTGCCCATAGCCGAAAGCCGAACTGGACCGCGAGGTTTCTCCGCGAGCACAAGTTTTTGATATTCGTCGGCTTCGAGGAGTTGATCGTTGCTATCGAGCGTGTAGGAGAGACCATGTCCTTCGAGGCTACCCTTTGGCTCGTCCACATTCACCTGGCCAAGGTTGGTCCGAACGTCTTCCATGCTGAGATTGGCCGACGCCAGCGTAGCCGGATTGACTTGCACGCGAATCGCATCTTTTGCGGCGCCGCTGATGATGACCTGGCTGACGCCTTCGACCTGGCTAAGCCGCTGCGCGATAATCGAATCACCATAATCATAGACCTGAGTCGATGGCATGGTATCGGATGTCATTGCCAGAATCATGACCGGAGAATCAGCAGGATTGACCTTTCGATAGGTGGGCGGGGCGGGCAAGTTGGCGGGTAGATCGCCTGCAGCTGCGTTAATCGCCGCCTGCACGTCACGCGCCGCACGGTCGACGCTGCGGTCCAAATTGAATTGAATGCTAATGGCGGTCCCGCCGAGAGTGCTAACTGAAGTGATCTCCGAAACCCCTGAGATTTGACCGAGCCGCCGTTCCAGAGGTGCGGCAAGCGTTGAGGCAACCGTGGCTGGATCGGCGCCGGGCAGGGACGCCTGAACCGTAATCATGGGGAAATCCACTCTTGGGATCGGAGCAACCGGCAGCGAATAATACGCCACGACACCCGACATAAACAGCCCGGCGGCCAGCAGCGACGTGCCTACCGGTCTCCGGATGAAAGGTTCGCTTAGACTTGCCACGGCACGAGCGGGTGTTCAGATCCCTTCTGCGGCTCTGGGTTCTGGCAAATGCCTGGCGATGCGCGAGCGCCGGATCCAATCGCCGAATCGGTCCATATAGAGATAGACGACCGGTGTGGTATAGAGGGTGATAAACTGGGAGAGCAGGAGCCCGCCGACAATGGCGATACCCATTGGCCGGCGGAGTTCCGAACCGGACCCGTGCTGAAGCGCCAGGGGCAAGGCTCCCAGCAAAGCGGCCATGGTGGTCATCATGATCGGCCGAAAACGGAGCAGGCAAGCCTGGTAGATGGAGCGTTCCGGCGGCAAACCTTCTGTGCGCTCGGCCTCGAGTGCAAAATCAATCATCATGATGGCGTTTTTCTGAACGATGCCGATCAAGAGGACAATGCCAATCAGCGAAATGAGTGAAAGATCGTTACCAGTCAGCATTAATGCTAACAAGGCGCCTACTCCCGCTGAGGGCAGGCTCGAGAGGATCGTGATGGGATGGATGTAGCTCTCGTACAAAACTCCGAGCACGATGTAGATTACGATGACAGCAGCCAGGAGCAGAAACGGCTCGCTCTTAAGTGACGAACGAAATTCAGCGGCGCTGCCCGAAAATGTCGTCACGACGGTTTCCGGAAGCCCAATTTGCTGCTCAGTTTGTTGGATAGCTTTGACCGCTTCGCCAAGCGACGCGCCCGGGCGGAGATTGAATGAGAGGGTAATTGCCGGGAATTGCCCTTGATGCGTAATCGTGAGCGGTGCGCTTTCCGTTTTTATGTGAGCGAACGCGGTCAACGGCACCGCGGCGCCGATCGATGATTTGACGTAGATCTTGTCGAGCGTGCTTGGCGTGAGTTGGAACCGGGGATCGGCTTCGAGGACGACGCGATATTGGTTTAGTTGGGTGAAGATAGTTGAGACCTGACGTTGGCCGAACGCATCATACAAAGTGTCGTCAATGGCTTGCGGCAGCACGTTGAGCCGCGACGCCTTTTGGCGATCCACCACAATATTCGCCTGAAGGCCGCCGGGTTGCTCGTCGCTGGCCACATCGGTGAGTTCAGGCAGGGTACGGAGCTGATTCATGAGTTTAGCTGCCCACTGCGAAAGCTCCGTTTCATCGGCATCCTGCAGGGTATATTGATATTGCGTGCGGCTCACGCGACTGTCGATTTGCACGTCCTGGACGGCTTGCATGAACAGCGAAATGCCCTCGACATCAGCCGTGGCTTCTCGGAGCCGTTCGATAATCTCGTTGGCGCTGGCCTGGCGTTGGTCGCGAGGTTTGAGGCCGATGTACAAACGGCCGGTATTCATCGTGGGGTTTACCGTGCCACCTCCTACAAACGATGCCACGCTCACGACATCGGCATCCTTTAATACTCGGTCCACCAGTTGACGTTGTCGATCGACCATTGCGCGGAAGGAAATAGTCTGGCCGGCGTCAGTAATGCCCAGGATCATGCCGGTGTCCTGCTGCGGCAGCAGTCCCTTAGGGATCATCACGTAAAGCCAGACGGTGGCGACCAGAGTGATCGCGGCCACCATCACCACCAGGAACTGATGCCGCAATACCCATTGCAAACCGCGTTCATACAGGTCGAGCATGCCTTTGAAGAAGCGTTCGGTCGCATTGAATAAACGTCCGTGCTCCTGTTTCTCTTCGGGTTTCAGCAGCCGCGCGCACATCATCGGAGTCAGCGTGAGCGAGACAATCGCCGAAACCATCACCGAGATGCTGAGTGTGATCGCAAACTCCCGAAAAAGTCGTCCAACGATCCCCGTCATGAAGATCAAGGGAATGAACACGGCAACCAGGGAGAAGCTCAGCGATATTACTGTGAAGCCGATCTGTTTGGCGCCTTTGAGGGCGGCATCGAGAGGCTTTTCGCCGTCTTCGATGAAGCGCACAATGTTTTCGATCATCACAATGGCGTCGTCCACAACGAACCCTGTCGCGATGGTCAGAGCCATCAGCGAAAGATTGTCCAGGCTGAACCCGACCAGCTTCATCACCCCAAATGTTCCGATAATCGCCAGTGGCAGAGCGACACTGGGAATGATGGTAGCCCAGAGTTTCCGCAGAAATACGAAAATCACCATCACAACCAAAGCCACGGTCAATAACAGCGTAAACTGAACGTCGCGGACCGAGGCCCGAATGGTTTCCGTTCGGTCGGCGAGGATCGATACATTCACGGACGGAGGGATGGACGCCCGCAACCGCGGCAGCAAAGCTTTGACTCGGTTAGCGGTCTCGATGATATTCGCGCCGGGTTGCCGCTGGATATCCAGAATGACCGAGGGTTTCTGGCCAACCCAGCCCGCGAGGCGCACGTTTTCAACGTTGTCGATAACTTCACCGAGATCCCGTAATCGCACGGGAGAGCCGTTGCGATAAGCGACAATGACATCGGCGTAATCCGCCGCGGAAAATATCTGATCGTTGGCGCCGATCGCATAAGATTGGCGGGCGCCATCGAAAGAACCTTTGGGAGCATTAACATTGTTGGCGACCAGTGCCGACCGAACGTCCTCAAATCCGAGGCTCATCGAGGCGAGTGCGGTGGGGTTCATGCGCACGCGAACCGCCGGTTTTTGATTGCCTTCAATGGTCACGAGGCCGACGCCGCTGACTTCACTCAGTTTCTGGGCCAAAACTGTATCCGCCAGGTCGTTCACTTTTTCCAAAGGCAGAGTGTCCGATGTGATGGATAGCGTTAAAATCGGTGTATCAGCGGGATTCACCTTGCTGTACGTGGGCGGATTGGGCATGCGTGGTAACACGCCGTTGGCGGCGTTCATGGCCGCCTGCACATCCTGAGCCCCGGCATCGATATCGCGATCAAGGTCGAACTGGAGGGTAATCGCCGAATTACCGAACGAGCTAATCGAGGTCATCAACGCCAGCCCGCTAATCTGGCCAAATTGGCGCTCCAGCGGCGTAGTAACTGAGGATGCCATGACATCGGGCGCGGCACCCGGATATTGGGCAGTGACCTGGATAGTCGGAAAATCGACCGGCGGCAGCGCGGAGACAGGTAGGAGAAGATACCCAAGCAGACCCATAAGCACCACGCCGGCCATAAGAAGTGAAGTCGCGATCGGGCGCCGAATGAATGGCTCGCTGATGCTCACGATCGGAGAGGAGTTAAGCGGTCACTGTGCTTGAGGCTTTAACGGGTGCGGTTGCTTGGCGGTTTTTTGGGCCGGTTCTGCGGCGTTGCCACTTTGGTCAGGGAGCTTTACCCTGGCGCCAGGCTGGAGTTTATACTGGCCGTCAACCACAACCCGCTCTCCCGCAGTCAGGCCGGAATCGATTAGAGCCTGGCCTTGTTCGATCTGCCCTACTTTGATCGGGCGCAACTGCGCGGTCTGATCATTATTGATCACAAAAGCAAAAGTGCCGTCCGGTCCACGCTGAACGACGCTGGCCGGCACGACCACGCCGTTGGTGACCGTGGTCAGCAAAAGACGAGCATTGACAAACTGGCCTGGCCAAAGGCGTAAGCTGTCGTTAGGGAACGTGGCTTTAAGCCGAATTGTGCCGGTCGTAACGTCGATCTGATTGTCGATAACCGCCAGCTTGCCTTCACCCAGCGTGGTGCGGTCATCGCGCGCCACGGCCAGGACCGACAAGGGTTCGCCGGCAGTCGAGTGCTGTTGGATCTGTATCAGATTCTGTTCCGGCAATGTGAACACAACTGAGATCGGTCGCATTTGGGTGAGTACCACAATCCCATTGGCGTCGGTAGCATGCACAATGTTTCCCTGGTCTACCTGGCGGATCCCCGTCCGGCCGTCCAGGGGGGAAGTAATGCTCGTGTAGGTGAGTTGGACGCGAGCACTATCAATAGCGGCTTGATCGCCTTGAACGGTTGCCTGTAGCTGGTCAACGAGCGCTTGTTGCGTGTCATAGTCCTGCTGGGCCAGAATTTTATCCTTTAGCAACTGTGTATCGCGGCTAAGCGTGAGCTTCGCAACCGCGAGTTGGGCTTCATCCTGCGCTTTTTTGGCGATGTTCTGATCGAGTTGGGCTTGAAACGGGGCCGGATCGATTTGAGCCAGGAGATCGCCCGCCCGCACATCCTGCCCCTCAACAAAAGCAATGCGCTGCACCTGCCCATCGACCCGTGAGCGGCTCGTGACGGTGTTGAACGCCTGAACGGTTCCGAGGCCATCAAGATAGATAGGCACGTTTTTCTGTTCAACGATGCCGGGCACAATCGGGACTGGGGCATTGCTCATGCCACCGCGGCCCGCCCCCATGGCGCCGCCATTGGCCTGGGTCATTTGATGCCGCTTGGCCCAGGCGGCCGCCAAGGCCACAAGTACGGCCACCGCAATCACGCCGAGGAAAATGTACGGTCCGGTGCGGCGCTTCTTTACGGGGACGTTGTCCATATCCATTCGACCACGGGATGGCGGGCTGACTTCGGTTTTAAGTTCAACATTCACAAGTAACTGCCCGCAAGCCGGGACAAAATATCTTATTAGAAGCTGACGGCAATGGCTTTATTCAGCACAGGAAGTCTGAAGCCACTAACCTCGGGATGAGCCATTGCAGATGAGGGACGAAGCTAGCGCTGCATGGGATAAAGACTGCTCGTCCGGGGGTATTCACCCAGCATCCTATGTCGGGTCGAGCCTACATTGCGGTACTCGGGCCACTTAGGACGCCCGCAAGACGCTTCTGAGCTGAAGCCTGCTTTGTCGCGGCGTCATTAATCTCTGCCAGTAGCGAGTTGTATTGGCTGACTGCTCCATGATCCTCGAACCTCACTAACTCCGCCTGCGTATCGTAGCGCCATTTTCCCCACTGCGCATCCAACAGGTTCAGCACGCCCAGCATGGCCTCGCCCATGCGATCGTCCGCTTCCCGAATCTCAATGATGACGGGCGCTTGGACCGTGAAGGTCCTGCGAAACCCGGCGACGGCCGCTTCTCTTTGCTCCGCGGATATGTTGAAATTCCCCAATTCTTTGAGGTAATGGGCTTCTCCATTCTTCAGGAACGCCTTGAAACTGTCGTTCGCGTTCAGGAAGGCCAGAACCAAAGTCTTACGATCCTGAATCTGTCCGCGCTTCTGCAAATTCGCGGCGCTGAGCACCTTTGCGGCAAGCACCGCGCGTGAGGCTTGTTCGTAATTGCGCTGACAGGCTTGCATGTGACCTAAATAGATCTGGCTGGCCCGCAGTAATGCGGCTGTTTCGCCTGAAGTTTTATTGGCAGCACGGTTGAGGGATTGCTGCAGTTGCTGCGAATCCACAGGGTGTTGGTGTGTGTTGGTGAGTGACGCTGCCGCTTGCGCGCGATACTCCTCCGCCGCGGCGTGCACATCCTCAAGTGCCTGTTTGCGCTGCAGCGCCAGACTGCGTGCGCGAATAAAATTTGGCACAGCAATCGCCACCAATAAGCCGCTCAGGACTAAACCGATCACGGCCCGAGGAATTACTGCGCCCCGTTGCTCCGATTTCGCAAGGGCAAGGGACAAGATGCCCAGGACAATGCCTCCCAGAACCAGCAGGCAATAAGCCGCTCCAAAAACCAGCAGGACTGAGCGTCCCGAGCCGTCTCGATGGTTCTGCAGCACAGAAGACATGCACATCGAAAGTGCAATCATGATTAGGGGCGCTGCCAGGCAGGCGTTGGCGGCCTGGCGTGGAAAAGTGCTAGGCTCTGAAGGCTCGATCCTAATCGGCAATGGTGGCGGCACGCTGTTCACAAACACAGTAAAGAGCAACTCTGATGCCAAAGTTGTATGACATTGGTCCGATAAATGCCAGTTGACGCGCTTAGCGCTTACGCGGTTTAGGCAGGACCTCCTTGCTAACCAACCGGCCTGATGCGCACTAGCACCACTCCATGCCGCGGCACGGTGGCTTTGAATTCCGACGAAAAAGATCCAAGCTCCTTCTGGCGCCATAGATCACGCACAAGCTGGTTACCTTTGAGACCCAGGTCAGCCCATTTGGCTGTAACATTTGATTCCATTTCTCCGCGGTTAAACAATCCAGCCGCTTTGGAGCCATCCTCTAGATCTTTGGCCCAGACTTCGAGATCATCACCCTGCCAAACTCGCCGTCCCGGTTTGCCCAGAGGATCTTGATCAACGTCTAAAACTTCATCGTTTGTCAGCAGGCTCAAGGTGAACTCGTCCAATCGTGTTATGTCACCGCTGAAGATCAAGGGAGCAGCCACCAGGCACCAAAGCGACACATGTGTGTACTGTTCATTCGGTGTGAGTGGGGTAGGGGACATGCCGCCTTTCCAGTTGCTAATGTACCCAAGCAGGAGGTAATCCGGATCATTCCACGCGCCCGGGCCACCATATTTCTCGAGGTGATCGCGGGCATAAACATCGAATCCATCGCGGAACAAAGCCACTGGGATTCCTTGGAATGACCCGCCGAGGTCGCCGGCTGTTCGCCAGCTATGGCCGCCGACTTCCTTGCCCCATTCCCAAACACTGCCCATACCGTACTGGCATAGGTTGAAAACCATATCGCGGTCTAGATGGTGGAGGATTTCTCCCATGAGACGATACGGTTTCTGGAGCTCAGGCACGCTGCCGTCTTTGGCGATCTTTCCGTAAGAGCACCAATCATATTTTAGAAAATCAAAACCCCACTCGGCAAAGCGTTGCGCATCAAGTTGCTCGTGTTGCCAGGCGGCAACATACCCGGCGCAAGTGAGCGGTCCGGGCGATGTGTAGATACCTGCCTTTAACCCTTTGCCGTGAATGTAATCCGTCAACGCTTTCATATCGGGAAAACGCTTATTTGCATTCACTTTGCCTTCACGGTCTCGCGATTCGCCACCCAGACTCGGATCGGGTGAACCAGGTTTCACGCTCCAACAATCGTCGATGTTGACATACTGATAGCCGTGGTTAATCAAGCCGCTGCGTGCCATCGCGTCAGCCGCATCCCGGATGGCTTGGTCGGAAACGCGGCTCTCCCACACATACCAGGAGTTCCAGCCCATGTGTGGTGTCAGCGCCAACGTATCTCCACAGACGATTTTGAACGTGCGTTCGGCTCTACCAAGGTGATTTGAGGCATGAAGCGTGACAACGTATTCGGCGGGTTTCGTGAGCTTTCCAGCGATCTGGCCGGTCTGCGGATCCACCGCCAACCCTTCCGGGAGATTGGCGACGCTGAACTTCATCGGCCGAACTCCTGTAGCCGGAATCGTGAATAGGAAAGGGTGCCCGGGCCGAACGCCGAAAATCCGGGCGCCATTAATCCGTGGGGATGCCGGTGGCTGCGGTGTGAGGATTTCTGCGGCCTCCTGTGGCGGACCGACTATAACCGGGCGTTCGCCATTGATGAGCAGCTTTGCATCGGCCCAATCGGCGTGGGCATAGGACACTCCATGACCGGAGGAATCGGCGATGAGCAGCAGTGTTTTAATTCCCCTGGCATCAAGGTCAAAAGGTTGCGCAGGTTCCCCAAGTTTCATCGGTCCGGCTTTCCAGAGTGTTTTACCGTCGCCTATGACCTTGAACAGGATCCTCGCCGTGTCTTTGGAGGCACCATCGTCTACCCCCGCAAACCCTGAAAACTTCTCCGCTGCGCCTTTGAGATCGATCCGCACCCGGCTGTCCGCATGCGTGCCCAATCCGCGCTCGAACTTTTGGCCAGCAATGGAGAGCGGCTTGCCAGTCACGGCCTTATCCGCTTGCGGCCGTCCCCAACCCTGGATGATTGGCGCGAGATTGAGTTCGGAAATCCAGACCGTCTCGGCCGCCATCATTGACGATGTCGTCAAAGCCAGCAAAGCAAAACCCAGAACTCCATTCGGATTTAATCTCATGAGTCGATCATTGTTATCCAACACGCACCCACCTGTTTTCCTTCGCACCTCGATACATTGCTTCCATGGCGACTACACGAGCGGCTGCCTCCGAAGGCTTAACCAGCGGCTGATCCTTGGCCCCGTTCACCGCATCCAGGAATTGGTGCAGTGGCGGTTTGGGTGCCGGTGGTAGTTTTGTGAATGGATCCGTGCTGTCGCTGCCTGGGACCTTCTTGCTTTGATAATAGAGATGATTGTCCTCAATGAGAGCGTGTCCTTCGGTGCCGCTGATGAGCAATTGCACCGGGTCCTGCACATCCACCCAGCCTGCCGCTAACGTTCCGATTACGCCACTCTTGAACTTCATCAAGCCCTCGCCGCATTCGTCGCAATCCCCGTACTTCCCCGTCACTGCGCGGAGCGACGCCGTGGCCGCTTCGACATCACCTAGCATCCACATCAGGATATCGAGCTTGTGCGTGCCGAGGTCGCCAAACGCACCCACTCCCGCGATCTTGGGATCGGCCATCCAACGATACTCGCCATCGAACCACCCCAGGAGCGCGCCGGCATGGCAATTGGAACCGCGCACCCGCGTAATCGTCCCGAAGTTGCCTTTCGCAATTTCGCCCTTCAGAAAAATATGTTTCGGGTCCGTCCGCATGAAGTAGCCGGTGGTAAAAAGTAGTCCTGCCTTTTCGATAGCCGCGGCCATTTCGAGGCTCTCCTTGGCGTTAACGCCCAGCGGCTTCTCGGCGAACATGTGCTTGCCGGCTTTCGCCGCCGCCAGAACGAGTTCATGATGCCGATTTGTCTCTGAGTAGATCACCACCGCCGCCACCTCAGGATCAGACCAGATTTGGTTCAGGCCTGGAGCTGCTTGAGCATTCAGCTCGTTTGCCAGTTTATTGGCCCTCTCTGAATCGTGGTCCCATACCCACTTCACTCGGACATCCGGTCGTTTCTTCACCTGGTCGACGAATCCCGGAGTATGAATATGCGCGGCGCCCACGAGGGCGACCGTGATCTTCTTTTCGCCCTGCGCCCAGGCAGCCGACAAACTCGCGGCTGCTACTGTGGCTACGCTGGTGGAACGGATAAAATCTCGACGATTCAGGTTCATAAAGTATTTGTTTTCTCCGGCAGCCTAAGATTAACAGCCGCAATCTGCCAAGAACGTATTGAAACGCAGAAACTGCCAAAGTAGACAAAACGTTTCCCCGGCTGCGTCATCAAATAGAAAGATGCCGGCAGACTTTGAGCTTGAGCGACTCTACGATGAGCACGCCCAGGCGCTGTTTGCATTTCTTCTGAATCTCACCAGAAACGAGCAGGATACACGCGATATTCTGCAGGAAGTATTTGTTAAACTAGCTCGCGACCCACAATTGCTGGAACCAGCGCGTGATGTGCGCGCGTTCCTGATTCGCCTGGCGCACAATGCGGCGATCGATTTAATGCGTCGCCGCGGCGCTCGCCAGAAGTATCACGAGCAGTTCGTCACCGAGCAAACCGGCGCTTTCGCTGCTACTGGCGATCCGGATGAATCCACTTTTCGCGCCCGCCTCGCGGCGGCTTTAGGCCAGTTGCCTGCTGAACAGCGGGCTGTGGTTCACTTAAAGCTGTGGGAGGGGCTTACCTTCGAGGAAATCGCTGGCGCCCTGGAGATTCCTATGAACACAGCCGCCAGTCGCTATCGGTATGGTTTAGACAAATTGCGCAGCCTCCTGCGTCCACTTTATGAAGAAATTAAATGAATAGTGAGGACCAATTTGAAAGGCGCTTAGGCCACCTTCCTCACCGGCCAATTCCAGCCCAATGGCGCGCTCAGATTTTGAGCGCTGCGCGCAAAACGGTGCCAGCAACCCACGCTTCGCGCATTCAGAATTCCCTTTGGTCTGCCGTTACTGCGCTCCTATGGCCTCATCCAAGGGCTTGGGCCGCTTTAGGCGCTGCCTGGATATTGATCATTTGCCTGGATTTCAATGCTCGCGACCCGTCACAGCCGGAGCTGGCGCATCAGCGGCTTTCGCCTCCCTCACCCCAAATGCGTCAGTTGCTGCGAGAGCAGGAGCAATTGCTGGCCGAGCTGGCCGGGCCAAGTGAGCCAATCCGGGCCGTGCCCGCGAAACCACAAGAAGCGCAGCCGCGCAGTGAACGGCGGACTGAATCGATGAATGCTTAAACAACAATAATCATGAGCGAAAGACCTTCTACCAACATTTGGAACCGCCGTTGGCGCGGACCGCGAGGCGTGCTGGCATGGGTGGGCCTGCTGGTCGCAGCCATTGCCGTCATCCTTTTTTGCATCGGCCTTGTGACTGCAAACAACACGAACATCGGCGAACTGGCCTTCTTTTCCGTTGTTGCCGCCGTGGCATTCACGCTGTTGGTTTCCGTGGCCGTGTTGTTCGTTAGATGGTTGTGTTGCTGGCGGAATTTGCGGCGTGGTCTGTTTGCTCTTGCTTGCCTGGTTACCCTCATTGCGCTGTTCTACGCCGAGGAGAACTGGCGCGGCAAACACGATTGGGAAAAGCAGCGGCGTGTTTGGGAGGCCCAGGGCGAGAAGTTCACGATTGCCGCCCTGGTCCCGCCGCCGGTGCCGGATGACAAGAACCTCGCCATGGCGCCTCTGCTCAAACCCATATTGGATTACACCCAGGCACCCGGTGGCAGCATCGTTTGGGGAGATACCAACGGCCAAGCCCGAGCGCGAAGCATTTCCGCCAATCTTGAACCTCGTCGTGGTACGAACAACCTGCTCGTGTTAGGTAGCCTGGAAAAAGGTACCTTCGCTGACCTGGCCGCCTGTGCCGCCTTTTATCGCGACAATACGAACTACCCTCAAGCTCCTGCCAGTGCAACTGCGGCTGAAACCATCCTGGTCGCGTTGGACAAGTTCCGTCCTGAGCTGGATCAACTGCGGGAGGCTGCGGCCGCCCGTTCCTTTTGCCGCTTCCCCATTCACTATGACTATCAACCCTGCTGGGCGATTCTTTTGCCGCATTTGGCAACCATGAAAACGCTTACGCAGTTGGTCCATGTTCGAGCTTTGGCGGAGTTGGAAGCCGGCCACTCGGCCGAGGCTTATGACGATTTATTGCTCGGACTGCGTTTTTCACAGTCTATCCACGATGAACCGATACTGATCGATCATCTGGTCCGAATAGCAGCATTGGCTATCGATTTGCAGACTATACGCGAGGGTCTCTTACGCCACGCCTGGACTGATCCTCAACTGGCTCAAATTGAAACCAACCTCACTGCTGTGAACTTGCTCGCCGAGCATAAGATGGCGATTTACGGCGAGCTGGCATTCCAAGTGGAAGGTCTGGACTATTTTCGGCGGCAGGGATGGCGCAGCAATCCTATTGATCTTATGGACACCAGCGGTAATCCGTCGTCGAAGATACCGCCTCAACTCTACCCTGGAGGCTGGTACTATCAGAATACCCTGACCATTAGTCGCATGCTGAACGAATATGCTCTGCCGGCAGTCGACGAGCGCGCGCGTCGCGTTTTCCCCGAAATGACGGAGCGCGGTACGAGTGCGATTAGCGCAATGCCCACGAATGGCTTTACTATTTTTGCCAAGGCGCTGTTGCCCGCTTTAGCCAAGCCAGTGGAGCGGTCCGCCCGCATACAGACTTACGTCGATTGTGCCTGCGTCGCTTGCGCCCTTGAGCGTTACCGTCTTGCCAAAGGAAATCTGCCGGAAACTCTCGGCTTACTTTCTCCCCAGTTCATTCAGCACATTCCAAATGATGTTATCGACGGAAAACCTTTGCGGTACCACCGCGACCCGAACGGCGGGTATGTCGTCTATTCGATCGGCTGGAACCAGGCTGACGACGGCGGCCAGGTCTTCTGGGACAAAGCGCAGTCCGCGGATGCCGAACGTCTGCGCAATAAGGAGCCGCGCCTGGATTTCACTAAGGGCGATTGGGTTTGGCTGATGCCGGCAGAAAAGGATCAGAAAACTGCCGCAGTCGCGCATGCGAGCACACCTGCTAACAATTAAATGGCGTTAGGCGCCCGCATTCCTTCTCCAGCGCGGCCACAATCAATTTGTCACCGGCAATCCGTTCGACAATATTCCCGCATGTCCCAACACCAAGCGAAGATTAGCTGGAAGAACACGAGCGCCGAATTCCTCAAAGGCAAATATTCCCGTGAGCATACCTGGACTTTTGACGGGGGCTTTACCGTTCCCGCTTCGCCTTCTCCTTCCGTTGTGCCGACTCCCTATTCCAATCCCGCGAATGTTGATCCTGAAGAGGCATTCGTGGCCTCTGTTTCCAGTTGCCATATGCTGACCTACGTTTATCTGGCGTACCGCCAGGGATTTCAGGTGGACAGCTACGAAGATGAGGCCGTTGGAACGATGACCAAGAACGAACGCGGTGTGCCGTGGATGAGTTCCATCCAGCTCAATCCGCGAATCAGTTACAGCGGCGAAAAAATCCCTACAAACGAGGACATCCAACACCTCCATCATCTCGCGCACGAGCAGTGTTTTATCGCTAATTCAATTAAGACTGAGGTCAAAGTAGGCGCCGTTTAGCTCTTCAGTGCGGTGAGTTTTAGTTGCCCTTTCTTTGGGATTCTGTGCTGTCCAGCCCTGTTTTCATTTCCCAATGTGCCTGGCTCGTGCTTTAGTTCCCCATGCGATCTTTTTGCCCGTTATTCCTGTTGCTTCTCGTCGGCTGCGCGCGGCTGTCACAACCTGCTTCCAGTTCCCAGGTACCTATCGATACCGAGTTCAATCAGTTATCGAGTGAGTATCTTGCCGGCTACCTCGCCTGGCGCCCTCAAGTTGGAACCTCGCTCGGACTGCATCAATATGATGGCAAAGTAACCGATTTCAGTTCCAGGTCGATTGCCGCCGAGTTGGTCCGGCTGAAGAGCTTCGACCAACGTCTCGCTGCGCTCGCCACCAATCACCTAAGCACTCCGGCGCTGCACGATTATCGCATTCTGAGCGGTGCGGTTAAGCGCGAGATTTTCGCCTTCGATTCCGCGCGAATCTATTCTCAGAATCCCATGACCTACGCTGGTGTCTTGGATGTAAACATTTATATCAAGCGCAACTTCGCTCCACTGCCAGAGCGGGTGCGTTCGATCACTGCCATCCTGAATCAGGCGCCCCAAATTGCCGCGGCGGCCCGTGCCAATCTTGCCGAAGCTTTACCCCAACCGTTGATCGAAACAGCGATCGACCAAGCCAATGGTTCGGCTGACTTCCTCGGCAAAGACCTGGTCGACGCGCTCAAGGATGTTAAGGATGAGCAACTCATGACCGAGTTCCGTTCGGTTAACTCCCGTGCGGTTCAGGAAATGCGCAATTTCGCCACATATCTTAAGGAGCAGAAATTGCCCAAGGCGAATAACGCGTACGCCCTGGGCCGCGAGAAATACATGCGTTTGCTAGCCTGTAGCGAGATGGTGACGCGTACGCCGGAGGAGTTGCTCGATCTCGGCATGCGCGAACTGCGCCGACAACAGGACTCCTTCACGCGTGCCGCCCGCGAAATCGATCCCGCGAAACCATCCACGGACGTGTTCCGTGCAATTCAAAAGGAACATCCGGTTGCCGACAAACTCATTCCCGATACCGCCAACGACCTCGACCGCATCCGACAATTCGTTATTGACCACCGCATCATCACCATTCCCTCTCCAGTGCGCGCCCAGGTGACCGAAACGCCTCAATACCTCCGGGCCACGAGTTTCGCTTCAATGGACACGCCGGGTCCCTTCGAAACCAAAGCCACGGAGGCGTACTACTACATCACACCGGTCGAGCCGGATTGGACTCCACAAAAGAAGGAAGAATGGTTAACTGCTTTCGATTTCTATGATATCTCGATCACCTCAATCCACGAAGCTTATCCCGGTCACTACGTTCAGTTCCTGTGTTTGAACGCGTCTCCGGCGACGAAGCTCGAAAAAATCTTCACTGGCTACGCGTTTACCGAAGGCTGGGCGCATTATTGTGAGGAGATGATGGTGGATGAAGGGTTTGGTGGTAGCGGCCCAGCAGCCACTCCCGAACAGCGGGTGACGGCGGCGAAGTATCGGATGGCTCAGGCCGATGAAGCCCTGTTGCGAGTCTGTCGGCTTTGCGCATCGATCAAGCTCCACTGTCAGGGCATGACCGTGGATGAGGCAACCCGCTTCTTTCAAGACAACTGCTACTACGAAGAGAAACCTGCGCGGCAGGAAGCCATTCGCGGTACGTTCGACCCGGAATATCTTTATTACACACTCGGCAAGCTCGAGATCCTGAAACTGCGCGAGGATTATCGGAAGCAGGAAGGTAATCATTTCACGCTCGAAAAGTTCCACAATGAGCTGCTGCGCCACGGCGCACCGCCGCTGCGCCTGCTTCGCGAAGTAATGCTCAAAGATCCGCGCGCCTGGGATCAGGTTTTGTGAATTCTGTTAGGGGTTGAACACCAATTGCGCCCTCGGATTGCATGAGCGAGATTCTCGCCCATGGAACCTATCCATCTGTTGCTATGCGCTCTCGCTCTGTTTACCGGGCTCGAAGCGCTGGCGTCCGATGTTCGCCTCACTGATGATCGGCCGTTGACGCTGGCGCCCATCGGCGCCTATCAACTGCGGGTACTCGCTCCCCGTCTGCTGGAGTTAACTCTCGTCACAACCAGGGGTGCGGGTCAAACCCACGACTCGTCTTGGGATTTCATCGATGACCACGGCCAATGTAGTTTACCAAACCCTAGAGAATTTAAGGTATCCGCCGGGTCAAATTCCATTCAGGTAATCGGGATTGGATTCAAACGCCGTGTCCTGTACGCCCCTTTCAAGCACCGCGACCTGCGCATCGACAACTATCTTTATTTGCAACTTGCCGGCCCTGTTTCCGAAAAACAGGAGGTGAGCGTCGATAACCCTGACCACAAGCTTTGGCCGGCTTCGGATCAATTCTCCGCGCGAGCCGATCAATTTCGTTGGAGTCCCGCGCTGCATGTGAATCAGACCGGCTACCTGCCGGATTTTCCCAAACGCGCGATGGTCGGTTATTATCTCGGAAATCTTGGCGAAATGGATTTTGGCCACATCGGGTTGGCCGATTGGCCTGGTGGCACTACGAATCAAGCCGCTCTCATTTTCCTGCTCCTGGATTCGGCTTCGAACCGCGAGGCCTTTCACGGCGAACTCAAGCCACGAGCGGATCGCGGCTTCACTTTTCCCTGCTACCAACGTGTGCTCGAAGCAGATTTCAGTTCCTTTAAGACTCCCGGCGAATACAAGCTGTTCGTTCCTGGTCTGGGTGTTTCCTATCCGTTCCGGATCGATGAAGG
>CAZUVM010000164.1:0-41741 GCA_964623885.1 uncultured Verrucomicrobiota bacterium | reverse complement strand
CGTTGCCAAGCCCGACAACCTGGACACCAAATACACGCCCACCAATCTGCTCGCTGCTTTCACGGCCATTAGCCAAAAGGCAGGTTGGCCGATCAAACGCCTTGGCGTTGACGACTCTGAATTTCCTTTCCTGCTCTATGGTGTCCTCTCCGGAAGCCACATTCTCGTGGAGAAAGATCTCCGCACAATCAGCGGCTATGAGTACGGCGGTTCCGTGCGCGGCAGTACCCGTGATGGTTCGACTTATTTCTCATTGAACCTAATCCCGCGCAATCAGTATCCCGCTGACCAGGCCATCGCCTGCAACCGTCGCTTGATGATCCGGCTGCAAATGCTGGCCGACACGGCTCAGCAAGAGCAATAGGAGCCACGGAGTGGCGTAAATAATTACGCAAGTAGTTGTCAAATCCGAAACCGAAATACAAAAGCTCTCTGGTGTTGTGGGTGGCTGTGGAATTTTCAAAGCCGCACACTTCGTCGGTTCGGGTTTCGGATCTCGGGCTTCTTTCGGCCTTCGGGCTTTGAGCTTCGGAGTTAGTGGCGAGTCGCGCGTTTATCCGTGGTGCTCAGAAATACCCGTTCTTCGGCGAGTAAATCCGTCGCCGGCAGGTCCAACGGAAACGGTTCGAGCGGCATGGGCTCGCCGTGATCCAGGAAAGCTTTGCAAATATCGAAAAACTCCGACCTCGTGGTCACCCTGCGGATTCGATGCAGGAATTGTCCGCTCGGCTCGACGCCCAGCCCCAGGTAATTCATGTACTTCTTCATCTTTTGCACCTGCGACATTTCCTTTGCGTCGGGCGAGCACACGGCTTCATAGAGCGCGTGAACGTAGGCCAGGACGTCGCAGCCACGCGGCACAAACAAAGGTTCCCCGCGTTGATGCTGGCGGATTTGGTGGAAGATCCATGGGTTCCGAATGGCGCCCCGGCCGATCATCAGCCCGTGGGCGCCGGTCAATTGCAGTATCTCTGCTGCCTTTACCGCCGAGTAAACATTGCCATTCGCCAGCACCGGGCACGGCACCGCCGCCACCGCCCGGGCAATATAATCGTATCGCACGCGGCTCCGGTACATCTCCTTCACCGTTCGGCCGTGCACCGTCAGCAGGTCCAGCGAGTGCCTCGCGAAAATCGGCAGCAGCTCCTCGAACACGTCCGCCGATTCAAAACCCAGCCGCGTTTTGACACTGAACCGTGTTGTCACCGCTTCGCGCAGAGCCCCTAGAATCTTATCGACCAGAGCCGGGTCACGCAGCAGACCGCCACCGGCGCATTTGCGATAAACCACCGGCGCCGGACAGCCCAGGTTCAGATCCACTCCCGCGATCGGGTACTCCTGCAACGCCCGCGCCGTGCGCACCAATGATGGTATGTCATTGCCGATCATCTGCGCGACCACCGGCTTGCCCGTGGGGTTCTCCGTAATGGATTGCAAGATGTGGCGCTCCAAATTCGATGTGGCGTGCACACGGAAATACTCCGTGAAATAAGCATCCGCGCCGCCGTAGCCCGACAACAGCCGCCAGAACGGCAGGTCGGTCACGTCCTGCATTGGCGCCAGCGCCAGGAGTGGAGCAGCGGTGAACATTTACGGAAAACTCAACCGATAAAAGCGATTCGATGTCGTTACAACATCACTGAACTGAGCAAAACCCAGGTTCGACGGGACCGTCACCGTTCCAATGGGGGACCATCCCGACAAGCTGCCGCCGGCTTGCACGGTGTACGTTTGGCCCGGCACGCCAGTGAGATTCAAAAGCACCGTTCCATTCGACACCTGCGCCGACGTGAAAAACGGCGTCGGCCCCGGGCGCAACATCACACTGCGCTGCGTCAGCCGCGGCGCGGTCGGGCTGTAATTCCACCATGTCCGAAAATCATAATGATGGCCCGCCACGGCGTTGAAGCTCAGTCCGAATGACTGATACATAATGCTTGTGAACTGATTCCTGAAAACCGCGCGCGAGGCCACAGTGGCCGACGTGTCATTGTCGACCACAAACAGGGTGGCCACGGCCATATTGTCCCAGTTGAAGTTGTCCACCTTCAGCTCGAAATTCACCACGTAATCCCCGGCGGGTAGCGTGCCGATCCCCGGACCGCGTGTGAGATAACCCGAAGCGGCGTTGCGAATTGGATCGGCTTCCCATCCATTCAACCCGTCGAGCTGCCCGATATCATGCGTCAGGTTCGCTGCCGTCCAATTCATCAGCCCATCGATGGTCGTGTCCAGGGCTGTCAACGTAGGCGCGCCGCTCACGGCGTTCCAATAGATGCGGAATTCCAGCGGGTCGGCTGGAATTGCGTTCGAAAACAGCAGCACGAAATCGTAAGCACGGTTGACTTCGCCAAACGCGTTCCACGGGACATTGGCAGATGCGAGCGTCGCCCCGCCATTGCGCTCGCGCACATCCAGCCGTGCCAGGCTGTTGGTCGCGCTGCTCACCGCGCTGACCGCAAGCTGGAAATGGGCGGCGTGCAGCCCCGGCGGCAGGTAAGCGATATCCGGCCCGTTCTGCATATAATTCGCGCTCGGTGCGCTCGCCGGGTTGCACGACCACGCGAGGGCGCCGGACGCAGAGCCCACCGAGTGGCTGAACGCCGGATCGCCCGACCCTTTTGCAAAAGGCAAATCGCTCGTAACTGGTTCGGCCAGCGCACTCACCGGCATCAACGCCGAGCTCTGCCTCGCCGCATCCGGCGTATCGAATTGCCCTGACCAGATCAGCCCAAGCTGGTTGAACGTGTTCCGATCGCTGAACCACACCGAATGCGCGTTCTTAAAGAGAAACGTGTAGTACGCCGGGTTCCGTGTCACATCGTACAAGTAAGCCAGGTAGCGGATGAAAATGCCTTTGAACTGCGGTCCGTCGCCCCCGCACCCACCACTTTCGCACGGCTCGTGCAGAATTCCATTGGCATCGACCAGCGACGAGCTCGTCGTGGCCGCGTTGGCAATCGCCGTCGCCTGGTTCAGGTAACTCGGATCCCCCGTTACTTTGTAAAGATCAACCAACCCGCCCAGGATCACGCCCTGATTGTAGGTCCACGTGGTCTGCCCGTTGTTCTGGCAAGAGCCGGTCAGCCCGTCGTTGATCAGGTTCTGCGCATTGATCATCCCACTCGCCTTGAACCACGTCCACTCGTTCGTCGCCCAATAAAGATAACTGAACGGGCCAGGATCGCCGGGGGTGCGCTGGTGCAGCCGAATTGCCGCCAGCAGAAACAGCTCGTTCGGAATCGCGTTCTTGTAGCTGTGTGATTTGTTCCACCAGACTCCGCCCGGACAAACGGTATTCGTGGTATCCCAGCCGGTGGTGAGGTCGGCGAAGATCGTCTTCGCCATGCTCAGGAAATTCGTGTTGCCCGTCAGATCGTAGGCACGGATCCATGCGTTCGCCCACCAGCCCTCGTCATCGTAATAACTGTTCAGGAAATTCCCCGATTTGTTCAGGTTGAAAGTGTTTGTCAGTACCGTGAGGTACTGCCGATCGTTGTTGGCGAAAATCACGTTTTCGAGCGCCTCAACGCAATTGGCGGCGTTCCACCAGCCCGTCGTGTCCCACAGCCCGCTGCCGTTGTACCACTGCTGTAGAATCGTGGCGGCCGCTTCCGTATTCGCGTTGAAATCGTCTCCGCTCAGCGGCAGGCTCGTCACGCCTCCGCTCACCGCAAAGATTACCGCCGTTGCGGTCGTCCCTCCGGCCGCGAAGGTCAGGGTAATGTTCGTCACGGGAAGACTCGCGAACAGCGGCACGTCCGCCGCGTACAACCGCGGGTTGTTACCATTGACTGAGTTGACCGTTTTGGTGCTGACGTCTACCCGTCCGTTGGCAACGAATGCTACCGGCGATTTGTTGAACCAGTCCGGAGCGATGAAGTAATTGCTGCTACTGATGCCGTTTGAGTAGCGAAAGGTGCAGCCGACGGTCACAGGGCCGTGGCCCGCCGCCATCAAAAACGAAAGCACCGAGTAGCCTGTTGGCGCGCTCGGAATAATGGTCGCAGTTGGCGTGTTCGAGCTGAGCAGGATTGCATTATTCGCCGTGTAACTCGGCGCCAGCGTGTACCGGTGATCGGGCGCTGAGAGGTTGGTAATCGTCGACCCCGCCGGCGGTAGTCCCGTGCTCGGTGCGGTGATCACGTAGCCCTGCTCGTAAAACGTGTTCGCGGTGTTGTTCGTGCCCGCATCCACAGTTGCGGTCGTCACACCCGTCAAACTGCCCGCGGTGGCCTCGACCACGATATCCTGATTGTAGCTCTGGCTTGTCAACGGAATCGGTGTGAAGGCCGCTTGGGCAGAAGGGACTAGTGCCAATGCGACCACACTCCAAAGCCAGACGCGGCGCGTACCAGCAATGCTGTATAGTGCCGAATCGAAAGAGAGCATGCTTGGTCCTGAATCCAGGGTGTTTCCCTGCAATTACAATTAGCTCGAGGGCGGCAGCGGTGGCGGCGCGCTGCTCCAAGTCGAGATTGGCGGCGGCGCGTTTACTTCCGTGTTAGTGGCCGGCGCGCCCCATTCCGCTATCGGGCGTGCCGCGCCGCAATCAAGGCATCGGGTCACTGAGAAATCCGCACCGCAATGTGGGCAATGAGCGCGCGTTTCGAACGTATCGAACGGTTTTGCGCATTTGGAGCAACGCCATAAAGCGCCGAGCACGGGCGGTTGGCCGCACGATGGGCAGGCGTATCCTTGCCGCCGCGGCAGCTTCGCCACCTTGGCCAGCAATCGCGCGTGCATCAAACCGCCCCAGCAATTCAGCAAGATGAACACCGCAATGACGCCCATCCACACCGATTGCATCCACAACGCGAGCCCGATCAAACCAGCTACACCAACGAACCCAATGATCGTCGTGATCATCAGGCTTTGCGCTCGTCCGAAGATATACCACAGCAACGACCGCAGGATTTGGCCCCCATCCAAGGGATAAATCGGTAGAAGATTGAACATTAAGAGCCCGTAGTTGATGTAGCACACAGCCCGGATGAGCAGATACACATCGGGGGCCTGCGTGATCAGCGAAGACTGTCGTGCCAGAACATAGATGACTGTTAAGATGGGCGCTAAAACGACATTGACCAACGGACCGGCAGCGATGCTCCAGAGCATCGCACCGGGCCGTTGCGGAGGCGATACGTACGCAACGCCGCCGAGTGGCCAGAGCACAATCCGCTGCGCCTCGCCACCTACTTGCCGGCACGCCAGGGCGTGGCCGAATTCGTGCATCAGAACAATGACAAACAGCGCCAGGTACTCAAAAAAATTCCACATTAAAGACGAGTACGCCCGCGACCGCGTGTTGATTTCGATCACCGCAATAAAAAACCACGACCAATGCAGGAACAC
This sequence comes from uncultured Verrucomicrobiota bacterium, assembly GCA_964623885.1. Lineage (GTDB taxonomy): Bacteria > Verrucomicrobiota > Verrucomicrobiia > Limisphaerales > UBA8199 > CAZUVM01. The sequence continues at coordinate 36,386 of CAZUVM010000164.1, read as the reverse complement.
ATCGATCCCCGCAAAACGGAAGAGCCGGATCGAGCCTTGTTGGGTTGGCAACATTTAACATAAGTAACAGAAAACAAGCGTCCAAACAAGGTCCGTTCATCGCCAGCGCCTCTGGATAGCGCCTTTTGCGGAGCGCGCGACGTCTCGCGGTCCGCTAGCTGGGGCGTCGGTCGGCTGCGGTGATATCAATTTGCCCGCGCATCGCGGAGCTCAATGCCAATCCCGCTCGACATCCGTAGTCCCTCGGGCAACACTCTTTGCATCATGGGAACCGAGTCGGAAGCACCGCTGGATTTGCTCTGGAAAGAGTACAGCCGCGTCTTTCGCGACTTTGACGATTTGACGCTGGCTCGATGGATGGCGCAGACTCTAGGTCAGTTCGAGGGGAAGATATGGCGCTACTCGCACCCACTGCTTGGGGCTTACCGGCTGGCGGCCCAGATCGGTCACGAACGCCAGATCTGGCTGCAACGCCTCGCCAGCCTGCCCCCCGCTTACGTGGAGGCTCCCTGCTGCCGCGCGCCGCTGTTTCCGCTCCTGACCCGCGATGTTCACGAAGCCGGCCTTATTTGCCCGCACTGCAATGAAACCGTGGTTCCTTTCGATGATTTGCCATCTTCAATTAAGTCTGACCTCGAAGCCTGGGCAGGTCGTTATGGTTCAGTTCACTCAGTAGCGCATTGGGAGGAAGAGGAACGCAAACGCGCGGGCGACTACGACCGCGCATTCGAGCGCGCGGCGGAGCAAGCGGAACAATTACTTGTGGAAGCCGGACGCGATCTTGCGCCGCGGTTGCTCGAGTTCTACCCCGCCACAGTGTGGGAAGACCAGGACGAATGCCTCGAAGTACGGCCTGAAGACCTTAAATTTTAGCGGCCCCAACAACCGACTGCGGCTGTGCAGTAATCCCCGACTGCCGCGGTACTGAAAAACGTTAAAAGCAAACTGCCCTCACCCAGCTCGCACGCCCTGACGGGTTGCGGGCGATATTATTCTTGGACCGGGTGAGGGCCAAACGTGCAAGTTACCAGAGCCAGGCCCTCACCCAGCCACTCCAGCCCTTGGGGTTAAGGATGGGCGGAGGCCGATACCGAGCCGGGTGAGGGTAAATTCCGATCCACACATTCGCAGGTAAGATGGGTGGGCGATGGGATTTGTTCCCGTCAAAGGGCGCTGTCCAACGCGTCGAAAATATTACGTGACGGGAGCGAGACGCTGCCAAAACCCGCAGGCGAGGACGCCCGCGCTACAGGCCGGCTGTTTCGGGCCAGCCACACATAATATTCAGACTTTGCACGGCCTGGCCGGACGCGCCTTTAACCAGGTTATCCTCGGCACTCAAAACAATCAGCCTGCCGGTTCGGGGATCGAGGCGCCAGGCGATGTCGATGAAATTGGTTCCAACTACGTTTTTGGTATCCGGCAAAGCTTTGCCCTCGGCCAGCCGCACAAAGGGTTCTTGCCCGTAAGCGGCCTGGTAACAATCAGCGACTTTCTGCTGCAAGTCGCCCGACGGTTTTTTTGGCGCGAGGTAGAGGGTGGTAAGGATACCGCGATTCACCGGGATCAGGTGTGGTGTGAATTGAATGGTCACCGGCTGGCCGGCCGCCACTGAAATTTCCTGCTCGATTTCCGAGAGGTGCCGGTGCTTGGGCAAGCCATAAGCCCGCAGACTTTCGTTGCACTCGACAAAGAGGTAATCGGGCTCAGTTTTTCGCCCCGCGCCACTGACGCCACTTAGCGAATCAGCAATGATGCTCTGCGGCTCGACCAGCCCGGCTTTCAGCAGCGGAATCACCGGAATCAAAATGCTCGTTGGATAACACCCGGGTGATGCGACCAGCGAGGCGCTCTTAATGGTTGAGCGATAAACCTCAGGCAAACCGTAGACGGCCCGTTTCAGCAATTCGGGTGCGGGATGATCGTGCCCGTAGAACTCTTTGTAAACGGCGGCCTCGCGCAGCCGGAAGTCCGCGCTTAAATCAATCACCCGAGACCCATGCTGAAGCAGCGGAGCTGCGAATTCCGCAGCCACACCGTGAGGCAGCGCCAGGAATACAATTTGGGCTCGTTGCGCCAGAGAACCGGCGTCCGGTTCCGTGAAGCGCAGCGACCGCGCGCGAGGGTGATGGCCGAACCTTGGAAAAACCTGAGCAATCGTTTGGCCGGCGTATTGCCGCGAGGTGACCGCGCTCAATTCCGCGTGCGGATGAGACAAGAGCAACCGGACCAGTTCTTCGCCGGAATATCCGGAAGCCCCAACAATGGCGACTTGATTTGACATAGGAAAAAGAAAAATCCCCGCCGGCGTGAACCAGCGGGGCTTCGATTAAACTCGTTCGGTTTAGCGTTTGCTGTACTGGAACCGTTTGCGAGCGCCCGGCTGGCCGTACTTTTTGCGCTCGCGCATACGCGGATCGCGCGTGAGCAGGCCTTCCGCCTTGAGAATCGGGCGCAGGTTGGCGTCGACCGTGAGTAAAGCGCGGGCCAGCCCATGGCGCACCGCGCCCGCCTGGCCTTCCGGGCCGCCGCCGCTGACGCTGATGTGGGCGTCATATTTGTCCGCCATGCCGGTTATGCTGAGCGGCTGTGTCGCAGTCACCCTTTGGGATTCGGTGGCGAAATAATTGTCAAAAGCGCGGCCGTTAATCTGGATTTTGCCGGTGCCGCTGCTCAAACGCACTCGGGCGACCGCCGTCTTACGGCGGCCCGTGCCCAGATGCGCCGCTGTTTTGGCTTCGGGAACTTTAATGTCAGACATACTGAATCAGGACTTGGACTGTGCGCGTGAAAGTCTACTTGGCTGGCTCGGTGATCTCGGGCTTTTGTGCCGCGTGCGGGTGTTTATCGCCCTTATACACCTTCAGCTTGGTCATCAGAACCCGACCCAAACGGTTTTTCGGCACCATCCCGCGAACCGCATGGGTAATCAACAGTTCCGGATGCCGCGCCCGGCGCTCGGCGACCGAGGCGTATTTTTCTCCGCCCTTCCAGCCCGAGTAGGTCATGAATTTCTTTTTGGTTTCCTTTTTGCCCGTGACAAGGACCTTTTCGGCGTTGATGACGACTACAAAATCGCCGGCGTCGAGGTGGGGCGTAAAGACAGGCTTGTCTTTCCCGCGGAGAATATTGGCGACCTGGGCGGCCAACCGGCCCAACACCGCGCCGTTGGCATCAATCACATGCCACTTACGCGCGTCGAGGTTCACTTTCGGCAAATGCGTCTTCATCTCAGAATCCAAATCAAAAGAGAGGGGAAGCTATCAAACAGAAGGCTCAAGTCAATAGAGTTTTTAGCAAATTTAGCGCCTGGGAATGCAGGAAAATGCAACCAGCCGTATAACTTCAGGGTGCGGCTTGGCGCTGCGTTCGGATTACGTCATTCTAGGCCGGTTATGCGCGTGCTAATCGTTGGCTGTGGGTATGTTGGGCAGGCGCTGGGTGCTGTGCTGGCTGAGCGCGGTCACTTGGTATGGGGCGTGCGTCGCGCGGGCTCCTGCACTGAGCTGACGGCTTTGCACATCCAACCGGTCGTCGCCGACGTGACCGAACCTGCGAGTCTGAAAGCATTGCCGACGACTGTTGACTGGGTAGTCTACTGCGTATCCTCGGCTGGCGGTGGTTCTGAGGATTATCGGCGCGCTTACCTGGAAGGGTCTCGTAACATTGTTGATTGGCTATCGACGCTTGCGCCCACCAAAGTGGTTTATACCAGCAGCACGAGTGTTTACGGCCAAACTGATGGTGGGTGGGTGGACGAAACCAGCGTTACCGAACCGGCTCTCGCGACCGGCAAAATCCTGCTTGAAACGGAACAACTGTGGCGGAGGAGCGGCGCTGTCGTTTTGCGGGTGGCAGGTATCTATGGTCCTGGTCGCGGTTATTGGCTCAAACAGTTCCTGGCGGGTGAGGCGCGACTGCAAGCCGCAGGCAAGCGTTACCTGAATATGGTTCACCGAGACGATGTCGGCGGAGCGATCATTGCCGCCCTGGAAAGCGGACAGACAGCTGAAGTATATAATCTAGTGGATAGCGAGCCGGTGACCGAAATCGAATTGTTTGCCTGGTTGGCCAAGCACTTGAAACGCCCGCTACCGGCCGGCGAGCCGGCGGATCTGTCCGCCAAGCGAGGCGTGACAAACAAACGGGTTTCGAATCAACGTTTGCTCAGCGAATTAGGATATTCCCTGAAGTACCCGACCTTCCGGGAGGGCTACGCTTCCCTTATCGGCGGCCAACCAGAGTGAATCATCTTTGCCAAGGCTTGACCTGCATCGCAAGGTCCTATAGCTTCTGTGATTAGAGAATAAGCGTTATGGATAATTTCTTAGTGCCGATGGTGGTCGAACAGACCGGCCGTGGCGAGCGCGGGTATGACATTTATTCGCGCCTGCTGGTGGACCGGATCGTGTTCCTGGGAACTCCGGTTGATGATATGGTCGCTAACCTGATCATCGCGCAACTGCTGTTTTTGCAGATGACGGATCCGAAAAAGGACATCCACCTCTATATCAATTCGCCTGGCGGCAGTGTCACCGCGGGGCTTGCGATCTATGACACCATGCAGTTTCTGACCTGTGACGTGAATACGTATTGTATCGGCCAGGCCGCGAGCATGGGGGCGGTCTTGCTTTGCGGCGGCACCAAAGGCAAGCGCTACGCCCTGCCAAACTCCAATATCATGATCCACCAGATCCTGGGTGGGGCCGAAGGCCCGGCCAGCGATGTTGAGATCCGCGTCCGCTACATGCTCCGATTGAAGCAGCGCCTCAACAGCATCATCGCCAAGCATTGCGGGCGCTCGATCGACCAGGTTGAAAAGGACACTGACCGCGATAACTTCATGACTTCTGAAGAAGCGAAGTCCTACGGACTGGTCGACGAGGTCGTCCAATCACGCAAGGAGATTCCAGGTCTGGCTGACCAACGGGCCACTAACCTGGCGGACAAATAAGCTGCGCGATGGCTCGCCCGACCAATATTACGCTCTGCAGCTTTTGCGGTAAATCTCACGCCGAAGTCAAAAAACTCATCGCCGGTCCTGGCGTTTTCATCTGCGACAACTGCGTCATTCTCTGCAAACAAGTCCTGGACAAGGAATTTGCGTCGCAGGTTCGGAAGCAAAAACCCAAGATCAGCATTCCGAAGCCGGCGGAAATCAAGCGCCAGCTGGATCTGAATTGTGTCGGCCAGGAGCATGCGAAGAAAACTCTCGCGGTCGCCGTTCACAATCATTACAAGCGCATCCTTCAGGAGCCTTCGGTGAACCCCGAAGAGTCCGCTCCGGCGACCCCGGATCCCCATGCCAATGTCGAGATCGAGAAGAGCAATATTCTCATGATCGGCCCGACTGGTTCCGGCAAAACTCTTCTGGCCCGTACCCTGGCCCAAATCCTCGATGTCCCGTTTGCCATCGCAGACGCCACCACGCTGACCGAGGCCGGCTACGTTGGTGAGGACGTCGAAAATATCATTCTGCGCCTGCTGCAGAATGCCGATTATGACGTGAAGCGCGCGCAACGGGGAATCGTCTACATCGACGAAATCGATAAGATCGCCCGCAAGACGGAAAACGTCTCAATCACGCGGGATGTTTCCGGCGAAGGAGTTCAGCAGGCGCTGCTGAAGATCCTGGAGGGCACCACTTGCAACGTGCCGCCCCAGGGCGGACGCAAGCATCCTCAACAGGAGTACATTCGCGTTGACACCCGCGACATCCTGTTTATTTGCGGCGGCGCCTTTGTCGGCCTGGAACGCATCATTCACCGGCGAATGGGCAAGAACGTGCTTGGTTTTCGCGCCGCGGAAGACAATGCGCAAAGCGCTTCCATCAGCCGGCAGGAGATTCTTCAATACGTCGAGCCTGAGGATTTGCTGAGTTTTGGTTTTATTCCCGAATTCATTGGCCGTCTGCCGATGGTCACGGTTTTGGCGGAGTTAACCGAGCCGCAGCTCGTTTCGATTCTTACGGAAACGCGCAACGCGCTGACCAAGCAATACGCCAAGCTGATGGCGATGGAAGGCGTTGAGTTGGAGTTTTCGGAAGACGCCCTGCACGAACTGGCCTGTCAGGCCTTGAAAAAAGGCACCGGCGCGCGCGCTTTGCGGAGTCTGCTGGAGAAGCTGATGCTCGACGTCATGTATGATGTCCCTGGCAGCGAGGACATCGTGCATGTGGACATTACGCGCGCCGTGGTGACTGGCGTCTCCAAGCCTCTCATCCGGCGCAAGCAGGGCCGGGCTGCGGCTTGAGCGCTATTGCGGCTTAACCGATTGCAGGCGTTCCATAGCCGCTTGCACCAGTTGCAGAGCTTGCAGCATCTCCGCCCGGGTCTTTTCGGATGGAGGATTAAGCGGGTCATTCAAGAGCGCTGACATGTGCTGCAGCACCGCCGGCGTTCGCTTTTGCAGACTGGCTATCTGCTTTTCCCAACCGAGCTTCTTTTTCGCGCAGACCAATAAGGCGGTCAGGTAGGCAATATCCTGGCGAGTATCGCGTGGTCCATGGTGCTTCGTGTTAATCCCCGATAATTCTTCCTGAAGCTCGCCAATCGTCCGCTCGCATCGCTCGATATCCCTTACGATGCCATTCAGTTCCGAGAGGACCTGGCGCTGCTGGATGGCGCTTTTTTCCTCTGCTCTCAATTGCTTAAGTAACACCATAATAATGAGGGAAATATAAACAGAAATACGCTGAAGCAATCGAGAGAAACCACCCGACTCATTCCAGCCTGCATCTTCGAAGCTAAATAAAAGAAAGACCTTCGCCCATGGGGTATTGACCCCAAGGGTTTTGCCTGACCGAGCGATTGGGTCGCTAAGCCGTACTGGAGCCCGGTGTGCTGGGGCCCGGCCTGGCGCGCATGGCGGCGCCATGGAACCTGACCATGTGAAAGTGCAGTCGCTTACGATCAACCGGATGTCGGCAAATGGGGCAAGGTACCGTTGTGCCTGGATCGGTAACCGGTTGATCCATCAATGGTGGTAAGTGACTTCTGTTTCCGCCCGCGCCTGATTGCCGCGCCCGCTTTCGTTTCCGATATTTAGAAGACATTCCGCTGTATTCTGAAACCAAACATTATACCCATTCAACAACTTAGCATTTTCCCGGACAAACCGCCCGAGAAATCTCTTTTGACTATGTGGTGACAGTTTTGATGGTGACTGTTGCCGGGCCCAGAGCAGAGTGAACCGCCTTTGCCGTGATCTGACCAGGCTTATCCGGGAGCGTCCGCAGCCAAACCGCGCCCACCCCGCCAGATTCGCCTATTATAAAAGGATTGTCGCCAACAATTACCCCGGCTCCAGAGAGTTCAAACGATACTGCGCCGCCTGCGAAGGCGCGGTCAGCACCATACTTATCCACAACTTTGAACACTAAACGAGTGGCGTCCGAGCCGTCCGCGGTTAATTCAGCGTCGTCGGCCTGCAATACAAACCGGTCGTGCGCCGGGTCGGAGGAAAACGATCGCGAAAGGATCAATCGGCCGTTGGCATAACCATCAATCCGCAACTCAGGAAAGGCGCTACCGTCGAGTTCGAGGTCGGCGAAGAAAGGGGAATGCTCAATGTGAGGAAAGCCGGCTTTATCCGGGTGGAGCGTTGCGTGCTGGTGGCCGTCGATAAACAACTCTAACCGTTCGCAATTCGAGAAAATCACCGCTCGCTTCCCTGGTCCTCGAGGGGTTTGCGGCCCGAAATCCCAATAAAAGTTCGGCTGAATGACCGGCCTGACCTTTGGACTGACCTGTGCCAGATAAAAAGACGCTCCCAATTTCGGAATCCGGAAAACATCGGCAATGCCGGGGCATTTCACGCCGTTGAACGGATTAATCAAGCTCGCATAATCAAATCCGCACCAGGCAATGACCCCGCAACTGCGCGGGTTGGCGGCGGCGCGATCGTGAGCTTGAGCGTGACGCAGCGCCTGTGCCCGCTGTAACGCAGCGTCTCCGGCCCGTCGATATTTGGAGTCAAAGTTTTTCCTATTTGTATAGTTGAACTGACCCACCGCCTCGGCCAGGAAATACGGCACACCCGGCGTCGGGTCCTCAATTCCAACGCTCCCGTCAGGACGCGCATGGTAATCATCATAGGCAAAAACGTCCTGGTGCCACTCTTGTTGCCAGTTTTTGCGAGAATTGGGGGTCATTGAACCGGAATCGGGACGGGAGTCGTCGAGCGCCTTGGCCGCCGCTCTCGTCCGACGATACAGTTCCACTTCATTCGTCGTTTCATTGGCGCGGGTGCCCCAGATAACGATTGCAGGGTGATTGCGGTCCCGCCGAATCATGTCCTGCACATCGCGCACCAGGAAGTCTTTCCAGGTATCATCGCCGACGTATTGCCAGCCAGGCACTTCTTCCCAAACCATCAAACCCAACTCATCGCAGGCATTCAGAAAAGCCTCCGATTGCGGATAATGGGAACACCGTACGACGTTGCAGTTGAAGTCACGCCGCAGGATTTCCGCGTCTCGGCGCAGGACCCTCGCGGGCATCGCGCCCCCGACGTATGGATAAATCTCGTGACGATTCAGTCCGAAAAGCTGCAATCGGCGGCCGTTAAGGAAAAATCCGTCGAGTGAAAAACGCGCGTCCCGAAAGCCAATGCGAGCGCGGTAATCATGAATCGGTCGTCCAGAAACATAAAGCGTCGTCACGACATCGTAGAGACGAGGCGAAGCCACTTCCCAAAGCGCGATGTTACCAAGCTTCGATAAAGTGAGCGTGACTTGTTTTTTCCCGGCCGAATCAATGCGCAACGTTTGTTCTGCGTGCGCCACGACGTGGGCGCCGCTCCTTAACTCGACGCGGACTCGCGCCGGGTCGGTCAATGGCGCGACCGCGTCGAACGTGCAGAGGACTTCAACGCGCCGATCGGAATCCAGCACCTTAATTGGTTTCGCAAAGACATCCTGGATATAAACAGGAGGCACCGCTTCCAGCCGAACAGAGCGGTAGATGCCGCCCGCCTCGAGGTAATCGACCTTCTTCGCTCCGTCAGGAGCGCCCTCCGGGGGGACGTTCTTCCAGCGGGAATCCACCGCGACCGCCAGCACGTTGTCGCCTTCGGACAACCAATCGGTGATTTCGTACCGCGACGGCAGATAACCGCCCAAATGCTGCGGCAACGTGTGGCCGTTGATGGTGGGAGTCGTGCCGACCATCACGCCGTCGAAATGCAGAAAAACCCGCAGGCCTTTGAAGTCCGCGGGTAAGTTGAAGTGGCGACGATAGATCCAAACGTCCTGCCAACTCGCCGGGTCCCAATTTTGCCAGGAGAGCTTCGCCACGCAGTGAGGCAACGTTACTGGTGAAAAGGCGCGATCATCAAACTGTGCAGCACTTGCGGCCGGGTCGAATTTGCCGCCGAACCGCCAGTCGCGATCCAAGGGAATCACCCGGCTAGCCGGCCGATTGGCGCGCGCGGTTGATGTGGTGCCGCTCCGGCAGCCCAGAATGGGAACTGAGGCCACCGCCATCGTGCCCAACGCGCAACGTTGGACGAATTCACGGCGCGAAACTTTGCGGGTATGGATCATGCGATTCTTTGTGTTCATTGCGACGGAATACGGATGATTGCAGCCGAGAGCACCGGTACGTTGACGAGGCAATTACCGCCGTGAACTGACTGGACGGGCTGCCACTGGCCCACCCAATCACCGGTCGCGGAAATTGTTCCCCCGCCAAGTGTCACCCCGGTTTTGGATGATGGGCTTTTGTCGGAGGCTTCCAAAAACATAATGTCAAGCCCGTTGGTTGCACGCTCAAGCACAAGCGCCACTTTCGCGTCGCGCGCGTTCGGACCATGCTCCTTGTTGATCACGGTGAGGAAATGGTTTTCACGAGCGCGCACGGCATAGGCAGTGAAGTTAATGGCCCCGGGATTATCCAGGGTAACTCCCTCAACGACTCCATGACTTCCCATGGCAAACGCCTTCAGCCCGTAGGCCTTGGGATTGATTCGGAAACTGCTGTCGGCGGCCTGGTAGATGGTGCAGGTGCGGATCCATCTTTTATTGTGGAAATTTACTCCGGCACAACCACGGGAAGCGTGCCAGTGCAGGTAATCCAACGCCCACAAGGCCGAAGCGTAGCCGTTGCTGGCTCCCTCAACCCCGCCGGTATAATCGTTGCACTCCGTGAATCGATAAGTCATCTGCCGATGTTGCACGCGAGCCAGTACATGATCGAACAATGCCTGGTAATGAGTTTCAGGCCAGTTCTGCGATAGCATAGCATCAATGGCGGTGGGTGCACTCAGACCCTCCGCGCTTTGGCCGACATAATCATGCAGAAAAGCGCCGACGAGTCTATGCGCATCGTGTTTATCTTCGATAAACTGTTCCGTCCAAGACACGCCGTTATACTCAGTGTCCTTAGCGCCGGGAACCGGGTAGTTGCTGCCTGTGTCCGGTCCGCCAAAATGCACCTTGGGAACAGCATTCGCAATTGCGTTGGCGAACGCGTTCCACTTCGCCAGGTAACTCGCATACGCGCTTCCAGGGACGCCCGGCGTGGTTTCAAAGATTGCCGGGTCAGCGGCTTTTCCCGGGTAACTGTGATATGCATGCCAGTCAGGTTCGTTTCCCAGGCAGAAGCAAACGAGGCGCGAGGGATAACCATCCGCGATGTATTTCGCGAGTCTTGCCGTGGCAGTTTTGTCACCGTTTAACAAACGTAGTGTGTAGATCACTTGCACATCCGCGGCCTCGGCAAACGCAAATAATTGATCGATATCAGCCGGCCCGGGCACAGCGTAATTGGGGAGTTCAGCCGTGCCGCCGCCTATGCGGAGGCTCTTGATACCTATCGTCCGAAAGAGATGAATTAACGGCTGGTTTGTGGGGCTGAAAAGGTGGTGCCCATTCCGGTCAGGCAGGAGGTTGGAAGTCTCAAAGCTTAGACCGAGAAAGTCCCCAGGAACGACGATACCAGTGGTTTCCGCTCTAATTGTTATGGTTACGGGAGCCTGTGCCCCGGCCCCGACCGTCACGAGGCAGCTCGCGAGTACTGCTGAAATCAAACAACGGACGTCGAACATCCTCTACTTAATCGCTGCCGCCTTGCCGTCGGAACCTACGGCGTGGATGATCTCTTTGATATCTTCCTTAAGCTTGTCCTTGGCCGCGCGCGCGATCCGCCACACGTGTTGCTCGTGATTGAGCGTTTGGCTGAGTTCGTTGAAATACCGGATATAATTCATCCGCAAACCTTCGCCAAAGTTAATTTTGGTCATCCCGGCTTTCACACTGCGCGAGATGTCTTCCAACGACACACCGCAGGTGCCATGCAACACCAATGGCGGTTTGACCGCCGAATGAATCTTTGAAATCAACCCGAAATCGATTCCTTTCTGCTCTTTGAAAATACCGTGAGTAGTTCCAACGGCAACCGCCAGCAAATCCACATCTACTTGCGAAGCGAATTCTTTAGCTTCATCAACGCTCACAGTTGCCGCGCGCTGACCTGAGGCGTCGGAACTCTTGATGATATGTCCGATCTCGGCCTCGACGCTGATCCCCAGCGGCCGGACGAGATCGATGATTTCGCGGGAGCCGCCGACGTTGCGCTCCAACGGTTGGTCGGCGTAATCAATCATGACGTGCGTAAAACCAGCCCGGATCGCGCGCAGCACCGATTGCGGGCTTTTGCCATGGTCCAGCGCAATGGCCAGCGGGATGGTGGTTTCGGCCGCCAGGAATCGAAGCAGTTGTCCCGCGTAATCGAACCCGCGGTATTCCAGGTTGGGTTCATAACACTGCACAATGAGCGGTGACTGCAGTTCCTCGGCCGCTTCTATAATCGCACGGCCGATGTCGTAAGTTCCGCCGTTATTATTCAGAGCCGGGACTCCGAACCCTTTGGCGGCAGCCTGATCGCAGATTGCTTTTGCGCTAAGCAGTTTCATAACAATTCAAAGTGTTTTTCTCACGCCATACTTCGGACCGGTACCCCCGAAGCCGGCTTAGAGGTGTCCTGTCCTTCAATACCCTGTCGTTCGGCAGCCAGTATTCCAGCGATTTCCTCAAATGTATGCTGCTGGCGCGGTGTCAGGAGGCTCGTAATCACATGGGCTACCAATCCTGCCAACGCCGCTGGAATAGTCGGATTATCACGGAACAGCATCGCCACGGGCAAATACATCAAGGCCAAAGCCACAACTGGAGTGACCACCAACGCAACCAATGCGCCTTGCCAGGTCGCCCGTTTCCAGAATCGCCCGAGCAATATGATGACGCCCAGTCCGCTCATTGTCAGGGGCAAAAACTTCTGCACGAACCCGACAATGCTGGTCGTATACAGCGCCAACGTTGTGGATGCCAAGAAACCGAAAGCGAGCGCCCAGCGGGCAACTTTCACGGGCTCCTGCGGGTAATGCCCGGTCACGAGCGGGTAGATATGCCGAACGAAAAAAGTTCCGGCCGCGGCGGCATTGCCGTTCGCGGCAGAAGACATGCCGGAAACAACGGCTACCACTACCAAAGCACCCAGCCACGGTGGCAACACGTTCATAACCAGCCAGGGCAGAGCCTGGTCGGTTTTCAGCAGCCCAGGATTGAGATGGAATGTGTACATTCCAACAATGCCGATGACGACGGAAAAGAGCATCACCAGTACTCCCGAGCTCACCATACTCCAACCGGCCGCTCTCTCCGAATGCGCGCTATAAATCGTCAACCGACGGCCCGGGTCGGCAATGGGATTCAACACCAGAACCAGAATCAAACTCGCGACATTCCATCCGCCCAACGATGCGGCGCCAAGGAACGAAAAATAATCCTGCGGCACGGCACTGCGCAAACCGGCCAAACCACCTGCCCCGGCAAGCGAGGAGTGAGTCAGGAATCCGAAACCACAAAACAGAATCAATGTTTGGAGCACATCGGTGTAAACCACGGCCTTCAAACCGCCGGGAATGGAAATCACCGCTTTGGCAAAACCAGCCAGGACCACGCACAATCGATAATCCAGCCGCGTAACCGCTCCAAGCACCGCGGCGCCGCCCATGATTTGGACTGTAAGCCAGCACAATTGCGATAGAAACAAAGTGATATTCGAAAACTCTACGATTCCTCGATTGCGCTCATAATAACAGGCGATTTCTTCGCTCAAAGTCATGAATTGGTATCGCCGCATTCGGGCGAAAAACAGGCCAGTTATGAGTGTTCCCAAGCCCAGGCCGAGCGGGTAAGCGCTGCCGGCCCATCCATGTTTATAGGCAAGGCCCGAGCCTCCAATTATCACCCCGGTGCCGATGCAAGTTCCAACGATCGTCCCCGTGAGCGCCCAGTACGGCAAACCGCGTCCCGCGACCAGGTAGTCTGCCGGCTTGCGAACGCGCGACATCCAGAAAAACGACACGCCGCTGGTCAATACGACGTAAAGAATCAAGCCCAGGGCGATGGCCGCTGGCATGCTCATCAGGAAGGCGGATTCCCGCTAGCATCACGCCGCACCGGTACTGCCAGCCGTATTCTTGGTATTTGAATCCGGCGCATATCTCTATACGAATTGCATGCCCAGGTTGCGGGCAAACCGTTTGATTACATCGGCATGGTGCCCCTGAACTACCGCCACATGGTGCGGCATGCCGGCGTGACACAACTGATCGAACCACTCGCGCGGATCATCGTCCATCCGAGCCAACGCATTAGTCGCCATGAGATGGCGCTTCGGTTTAATGGTTTTTCCCTCGCGCGCGGTGGCCAGATAAGCGCCTTCGAGGCGCCAGAAGCGAAAGACCGTGACCGGCAGGCTCGCCCGTATGGTCGCCTCGATCACAGCCGGCTTTTTGATGTTGAAATGACGCGCAATGCGCGGTCCGCCGGGCTGCCCGGGCGGCTCGCACAAAGACATTGGCGCCGCGCCGCCATGCCAGAGTGTGATGGTCTCACGGTCGTGCTCAAGCCAGTCGGACAGATAACAGCGTCCCAAACCGAGACTCTCGGCAACCCAGGCTGAGAGCGCTCCGTCCGCGTCGCCTTCGATCCCGATGGCGCGGCCTTCGTCCGTCAACCGTGCCACGCCAAGATAAGGCCACTGACCAAAAGTATTTGGCATTTCCGGCCAGTCGCGAATCGTCAGCGCATCGAGGTTTTCGGTATCCAGGAACGAGCGCATCGCCAGGTAGAGACGTGAGGCCATCGGCAGGTCCTCATCCGTCGTGTCCTTATGCAGAAAACCCAGCGCTTTGACCTTGGCCACATCTGCATCGACCTCATCCGAACTCAGCGCGTTCACTGCATTGGCGAAATCGAGCAGGCTGAAGGTTTGAACCTGTGCGCCCAGGCCGTGGTGGACCGCGAACGGATCGGCGCTCATCGCGAAATAGCCCGGTGCCTGTCCGCCGATGATCCCCAAACGCGCCGAGCGCAAACGGCGCACCGTTGCGGCGAGCCTCACAGCTTCAACAAATCGTTGCCGGGTCTCGTTTTCGTCCGGGTCGCCGTAAATGACTTCGAACGCATGTCCCATCTGCCTCAGAACCGAAGCCCAGCAGTGCGCTCCCACGAGCGAGCAGGAACTGATCATGTCGCCGTCCGGTTTTTCCGGTGTTGCCCAAAGCAGCACCGGGTCCGGCCATAGCTGTGCCACGGTGGGTGCCGAACGCCCGTCGCCCATCGTGGTTTGCAAAATCGCTATTGCGTCTACGCGCGCGGCCTCGCACGCCGCCATCGCCCGGCGCAGCGATCCGTCATCCACCGCTTTCTCCGGCGGTTCAAAAACAGTGAATGGCGCGTGGTCCAACGAATGGCGGACGCGCTCTTCCATCTGTCGTCCCCAATCCATGTCGAATCCGGGGCGGCGACGCCCAATAAAGATGAGGCCCAATTTGGGTTGATCACTCATGTCAATTGCCTTTCCGAGAGGGCAACATTCTCACTGTGAGTCGGGCATGGTTCCAAGCTAAATCTTCAGGAACCATGAACGGGGCGAGGACGGCGAGTCGCCGATGGTATTCAATGAGATGAATTCTGCGCCGCAGATGGCGCTTTTCAGATTCCGGCAATGCGTGTCCGGCCGCGCCGGTTTGAGTCATCCCGGCGGAGAAAAAAGAATGGACCTTCTAGATCACTAAGAGTGCGCAACCTTCTCCTACTTCTTTTGCGCTGCCGGGGTTGAGGTCTCCGGCAAAACGATAGGAGACGCTGCAGCCGGCTTGATTCCGTACCTGGTCAGGATAGGCGCAAAATCCGGGTGCGCACGACTGTATTCAATCAGTCTCCGCAAGAAATCCTGCTGGGCCCGACCGGGGCCCTGTTGGTACTGGGCGATGAAATTGTTTGCCTGAATGGAAAAATTGCCAAGGTCAAAACCCTTGTCGCTTTGTTGTCGCTGCAGGAATGCGGCCATTATTCCCGCCAGGAGCGTCAGTAATCCCAACATCGAAGTCACCAGGTACTGCAGCGAGTCATGCTGGTCCTGTAAATCGGCTGATACGGGTTCGGGTGTGGCTTGCGGATCAAGATTATCCATAAGAGCTATTTGCCGGCGGGCTTGGCTGCCGGAGTCGAGTTGGTTTTCGCCGGTTTCATCCCGATCGATTCCAAAATGGGATCAATCGACGGGTTTTTCTTGCTGTATTCCATCGCCTCATTGGCGAGAGCGCTTATCTGTGTCTGAAAGCCGTTAATCTGCGCAACATTCATTTGGAGCCGGCGTAACTCCCGCGAGCGCGAGTTGTATTTGAAACAGGAAATCGCCGCCCAAACGGTAAAGAATGCCAGAGCCACCAGCAAAACTGTGTTTATTGGACTATTCTTCATATCAGAGCCGCGAATGATACTGAGTGAGCCAAGGGCAAGTCAACGTCGAGAAACATGGTCTTAGCAATTACGTCAAGCCACGATAACCCACTCGCCCGTGAATAGCACCGTGGTCGTCTAGCCCGTTAGCTACTTTTGGTCGGCTCTCATCGTGTAGCGATGGCACGTTAGTCCACGCCAGAAGGATTTTGTTTCATGACCCCGGTTGTAGAAGCTGCTTAATAATCTCTCACTGGACTTTCCGCTTCTACCGTTCATTCTCGCGCGATGCGCGTTCACTTTTTTGGCGCCACTCGCACGACAACCGGCTCGCAGTATTTATTCGAAATCGACAACCACCGGTTGCTGCTCGAGTGCGGGCTTTTTCAGGGCCGGCGTGAAGAATCCATCGAACGCAATCGGACTTTCCATTTCGATCCCCGCGCCATTGATGCGGTGGTGCTGAGTCACGCTCACATCGATCACTGCGGGAATTTGCCGAATTTGTGCCGGCAAGGGTTTGAAGGCAATGTCTACTGTACTTTTGCCACGCGCGACCTGGCCAGCATCATGCTCGAAGACTCGGCGGAGATTCAGCGTGATGACGCCGCCTTCGTCTCCAAGAAGCGAGCCAAGCGCGGTTTGCCTCCGGTAGAACCGCTTTACAGTGCAGTCGATGCGGAAAAGGCCATCCGCCAGTTTGTAGGAGTGAACTACGATCGCCCTATCCCGGTGGTAGACGGGGTGACGGCAACTTTTCGCGACGTGGGACACATCCTGGGTTCCGCTCAGGTCATTCTCGATGTTGCAGAGGTTGGGCGGAAGTTTCGGTACCTGTTCAGCGGCGACGTGGGAAGGGGCGGCGACGACATCTTGCGTGATCCGCAGCCGGTCGAAAAGGTGGATTATTTGCAGATTGAGAGCACCTACGGCGGGCGTGAGCACTCTCCGAAGGCCAATGCCAACCAGGAGGTCAATCGTTTGGTCCACAAGACACTGAACCGAAATGGGAAAGTCATTATTCCTTCATTCTCAGTGGGCCGCACGCAGCAGATCGTGTATACGCTTCACCAATTGACTTTGGCCGGGCAACTGCCCCGAGTCCCAATTTTTGTTGATAGTCCACTGAGCGTGAATGCTACCGAAGTTTACCGGCTTCACCCAGAATGCTTCAACGAAAGCATATATCGGTTTCTGCGCGAGAAGGAGAACCCATTCGGCATGGAGAACCTCACGTATATCCGCGAGGTGGCCCACTCGATGAAGCTTAATGATTTGAAGGATCCAGCCATCATTATCAGCGCGTCCGGCATGGCCGAGGCTGGCCGCATCCGCCATCACTTGGCCAATCACATCGGCGACCCCGCCAACCTCATTTTATTTATCGGTTATTGTGCGGAACACACCCTCGGAGCTCAAATTGTTGCCGGCCGGAGTCCGGTAAATATCTTCGGCGAACCGCACCTGGTTAAAGCGCAGGTAGTATCCCTGGATTCCTTTTCCGGCCATGCCGACAGGAACGAACTAAGCCGTTATATCTCTTCGCTTCAG
The DNA here is from genome assembly GCA_964623885.1 of uncultured Verrucomicrobiota bacterium. GTDB lineage: Bacteria > Verrucomicrobiota > Verrucomicrobiia > Limisphaerales > UBA8199 > CAZUVM01. The sequence continues at coordinate 19,084 of CAZUVM010000164.1, read as the reverse complement.
GGGGAATTCCGCAAGATTTCAGTTGTTCACGGCGAGGAATCTCAGGCGTTGGCCTTCGCCGAAACATTGCGTGGCATGAAGCCCAAAGCTGAGATTATTGTTCCGGAATACCAACAGGTGCTCGAAATCTGAGCCGGAACTATCCTCCGATGCAGCTCATTGACCTCGGTGGAGGAACAAATTCAGGTTCGCCGATATGGTGACGCGGCTCTTTGTGCCAAACAACCCCTTTCAGCCAGGCGGCAATTTCCGCATCGGCCGCACCTTGGCGTAAAAGCGGGCGCGCATCGTGCTCCTTGACGCTGAACAAACACGTGCGGATTTTGCCATCGGCCGTCAAACGGAGGCGATTGCAATGGCCGCAAAAGGGTTCGCTGACGGGAGCAATGATGCCGATTTCGCCGCGCCCATCCGCAAACGTCCAACGCCGGGCGGTCGCAGAGGGATTCTCTTGCGGCGCTGGTCGCAAATCAAAGCGCGATTGCAGGCGCTGCAGGATTTCCCGGCCTGGCACCACCAGCTCGCGCAGCCAGGCTCTGGCGGAATCCAGCGGCATGAACTCTATAAACCGCAAGCTCAGCTCGTTCTCCCTGGCAAACTCTGCCAGCGCTTCAAGTTCGCAGTCGTTCAAACCACGAATCACCACCGCGTTGACCTTAACCGGTTTAAATCCCAACTCCTGGGCCAAAGCAATGCTTTTGAGGACGCCTTCGAGTGCATCGCGGCCGGTAATTTTGCGAAAGTTATCGCGATCGAGAGAGTCGAGGCTGAAGCTGATTCTATGAAGCCCTGCCTTCCGAAGCGCCGCTGCCTGCGTCTGAAAAAGAAAGCCGTTCGTGGTCATAGCCAGATCGATTACGCCTGGAATGCGCGCAATTCTCGCGACCAAAGTCTCGACTCCATGTCGGAGCAGCGGTTCGCCCCCGGTTAAACGGACCTTTTGAATCCCCAACTCCACGGCGACCCGCACGACGCGTTCGACTTCCTCAAAGCTCAACAACTCGCTTCGGGGAACCCATTGCTGCACAATGGGCGCGGAGTTTGGGAGATGCGCCCAATGCCCGCGGTAGAAGTTCTGCGCAGCCTCGGTTTCCGGCAGGCAATAGAGGCAGCGGAAATTGCAACGGTCCGTCAGACTGACGCGGAAATCGCGTAAGACGCGCCCCTGGGCGTCAACCAGTTGATCGGGAGAACTCTCGGCAACAGCAGACATGGCAACCCCGCTTATCCTGCTCGGTAATATCCACTCGCCATCGAATTGACCCCGATCCTGATTACGTTATTGCGCTGGAGCGGCGTTCGTTCCGGACGCTCTCAAAGGCGGAATGACTTTGACCGAGCCGTCAGAGCTCACTTCCACATTGAGATCGTAAGCGGGTTTGGGCGCTTTGGCCTGGGCCATTTGCGGCGCAGCCGCGCCCTGCATCAGTTTTTGTGCACCTTTTTGCTCGTTGGCGGCGAACAGGCCTTCCCGAATCCATTGCAGACGGCGCGCAATGTTCAATTCCTGCTTGAGTTTCGCCACCTGGGCCCGGAGCACCGTCAGATCATTGAACTGCCGCTCGAGTTCAGCTTTCTCGGCCATCAACCGCTTCAATTCGCCTTCCAGGAACACTTTGTCTCCTTCTGAGGCTGCCAGTTTACGCTGCGTTTCCGTAATCTGCAGGGTCAGGTTTGTAAGCGAAGAACTCAAATCGAGCGCTTTCTGGTCCAGCGCCTGGTTCGCGGTTTCCAATTCGTTGATCCGCGTGTCGCGTTTGGCCACTTCCTCCTTCATGGTCAGTTCCGTTTTGACCAGGTTATTCGAAGTGTCCGCGAGATTGGCCGTCACTTGAGTGAAGTTATTCGTCAGGTCGGCAAACTGCTTCCGCTGGTTGTCGAGGTCCTTCTCAAAATTCGCGTTGACCTGCTTTTGCCGTTCGAGCTGGTCGTTCACGCTCGCCACTTCGTTGGAGTAGTGCTCGATTCGAACGGCATCCTTCTCCTGTTGATCGGACGCCTGCCGTTTAATGGTGATCAGCGCAATGGCCAATCCCAGCGACACCAGCACCAAAACAATCAACCCGATTCGTTTTTTCATAGCGTGATCTAAGGTGATCGAGAATAAACTCTTTGGCAAGCGTTCATGCGGCTAGGAGGAATACGGAGGGGAACTAATTGCGCCGGCGCCGCCGAATCGGCTGGATCGCGCGACCCGTACGGGCATCTGTGTCGGGGCATCTCTTGCCAAAATCCAACCCCGCCATACATTACGCCCATGAAGATACCTCGCGAGGTGCCGGTGATGACACTGCCCAACGCGACACTGTTTCCGCAGGCGCTGCTTCCGCTCTATATCTTTGAGCCGCGATACCGACAGATGCTGGCCGATGCCTTGCACTCGAACCGCATGTTCTCGGTGGCGATGCAGAAGCCGGGCACCGGTCGCGAGAGCCCGTCGCCGGTCGCGGGGTTAGGCTTAATCCGGGTTTCCGTCGGGCACCGTGATGGGACGTCGCACCTGATTCTCCAGGGTCTCGCGCGCGTGGAACTCGAAGCCCCGGTTCGTTATCGGCCCTACCGCGTTCAGCGCATCCGGCCGCTGCAAACACCCCCGTGCGACAACGTCAAAGTGGATGCTCTGGTTGCGAAAGTGCGCGAATTGCTTGAGGAACGGATTTCGCTCGGGTTGCCTTTTCCCTTCCCGGTCATGTCGCCGGGCAAGAATGAAGCGGACTCGAACTCACCGGCTTTCTCCCCGAAAGAGATCCTTAATTATCTTGATTCGATTACCGACCCCGAGCAAGCCGCGGACCTGGTCTCGTGCGCCGTTTTGCCTGGTGCGATGGAGCGCCAGGCCATTCTCGAAACCGTCGATGTCGAAGCGCGCCTTCGCCGGTTGATTCATTTTCTGCTCGCGGAAATCCGGTCCAAACGGAAAGGTGGATCATTATGAGCCAATCACAACAACCTTCCGCCAAGTCGGCCGGCCAGGGCGATTTGCAATCGGCTCTTTTCGCTCAACTAGTCATACAGCAGGCAAATCTGGCCATGATGCTCCTGGGCAAAGTGCCGAACCCGGAAACCGGCCAACCCCAACGCGATCTCGAAGCCGCCAGGCTGTTTATCGATCAGCTCGAAATGCTCGAGGCCAAAACCAAAGGCAATCTCTCTCCGGAGGAAAGTAATCTGTTGAAGCAGAGCCTGATGAGCCTGCGTCTCGCCTTCGTTGAGGCGGTTGAGTCACCTGAGCCGCAATCGAAACCTCCCTCGGGCGGGCCGCCGCAAAGCGGACAATCAGTTCAAACGGGTCCCAGTGCCGGCGCACCTGCCGAAGAGTCGCACAAGAAGTTTTCCAAAAAATACTAGTTCTTCTCCGGCGGCTTTACCGGGGTGATTCCCGGGTGGCCGGCTGGCAGCGCGGCGGACGGAGCTTGCTGCGGTTTCAAATTGTCGTCGAGAATCGCGACGTCGGCGTCCTTTTGGAGTTTGTCGAGGTAGCCTTGGACCTCCGTCTGCCGCTCCTTGATCTGCTGCTGCTTGAGGTATTCCTTGATATTGGTATCCACTTTGGCGAATTCCACTTTGTGGGCCGGGATCTTCTCGCTCAGTTTAATGATGTGGTAGCCGAATTGGGTGGTAACGATGTCACTGACTTCATTGGTTTTGAGGGAAAAAACCGCCGCTTCGAATTCCGGCACCATTTGGCCGCGCGGAAATGTGTATTCGCCTCCCTTGTCCTTTGAGCCCGGATCTTCCGAATATTGCTGCGCCAGCTTGGCAAAATCCTCACCCGCTCGAGCGCGCTTGAGCAAATCCTCCGCCTGCTTGTGCTTGGCCGCTTTCTTGTCCTCGGAAAGCTCGCCCGAGTCGTCGCGGGTTTTCAACAGGATGTGGCTGGCCCGCACCATCTCGGGTTGTTCGAATTTCGACGGGTTATCATCATAGAATTTCTTCACCTCGTCTGCCGGAACATTGATTTTGAGCTCGCGCTCGAGCACCGCTTCTGCCGTCGATTCCTGGACCATTTTCCGGCGCAATTCCTCGGGCGTTGTGCCAATCGCTTTCAACTGGCGCGTGAACATCTCGACGCTGGTCGCATTGGTGCGCAGGGCATCGTATCGCAAAGTGGCGGCTTGCTGGCCCGTGGCCTTGTCCGCGTCAGTGGCGCGAGCCACCAGGAGTTGCACTTGGATCAACCGCTGCAGCACCTGCTGCTCGATCACGGAAGCTTGCTCCGGCGGCAGATTCTGACCATGGGCCGCGGCTGAGGAACGGATGTTGATCATGGCCTCGTCCAACTGGCTGCGCTTGACTTCCAGACCCTTGCCTTTGGCAACTACGGAATCCGCAAACAAATCGACCGGTTTGGACGTCGTCGCCGCTGCAGCCGGTGCATTGGAAGGGGCCGTGGCGCTAAAGCCGCGCGGCGCCGTGAAACTGGCGCCCGCGACCAGCAGGGCCAGGATGATTGTCGATCGGTTCATAAATTTAAAGTTTGATTATACCACCCGCTTACAGTTTGACCACATTAACATTGCGAATATCCGGATCTTTTTCGAGCTCCGCCAGCACCTCCGCCGCCGGAACGCTATCCAGGTTTAATACCGTCAAGGCATGTCCGCCGGCGGTGTCGCGCGTCAGACTCATGCTGGCGATATTCACGTGATGCTTGCCCAGAAGAGTCCCCAAATACCCTACAATTCCAGGCCGATCCTTGTTCTCCAGAATCAGCACCACACCAAACGGCACTATCTCTGTAGGCTGGCTGAACAATCGCACAATGCGCGGATTGTCAGGCGACCCGAAAAAGGTGCCCCCGGCCGAAAGGACCTTCTCCCCGTTCCGGAAGATTTGCACGTGCAGCCATTCATTGAATGTGACCGGTTCACTCGACCGTTTTTCCTCAACCGTTAACCCGAGCGTAGAAGCGATGCTGCGGACATTAACATTGTTCAAATCCTTGACCGAAGCGCTCGAGAGAAAACCCAGCAGCACGGCGCGAGTGATGGGATCGATATTGGGCAACTCCTGCGCTTTGCCGCCATAGGTGATGTGCAGCCGGTCGGCTTGTGGCGATCCCAGTTGCGCCAGCAACTTGCCCAGCTTTTCCCCCAGCACCAGGTACGGCCGGACCTGCTCGTAAGTTTTTGCATCCAGGTACGGGAGGTTCACCGCGTTTCGCACTTCTCCCGTCAGCAGGTAGGCTGCAATCACCTCGGCGACTTCAATCCCGCATTTTTCCTGCGCCTCGTGCGTGCTCGCCCCCAGATGCGGCGTTAAGGTTATGGCCGGGTGCTTGCGAAACGGATGTTCGGCCGCCAGCGGTTCGTTGGCATAAACATCCATCGCCGCCGCGCTGACTTTGCCCGAATCCAATGCGGCTAACAGGTCATTTTCGACCGTGATTTCGCCACGCGCGCAATTCACGATGCAGACTTTTGGTTTCATCTTGGCGAATGCCGCCGCATTGAGCATCCCGCGGGTTTGGTCAGTCACCGGCATATGGACCGTGATGAAGTCGGCGTCGCGGTAAACATTGTCCAGGTCTGGCATCAATTGAATCCCTAAAGCCCTGGCTCGGGCTTCGGTCAGGAACGGGTCATACGCCAGCACTTTCATCCCGAACGCCAGCGCCCTTTTGGCCACTTCGGTGCCAATCCGACCCAATCCCAGCACGCCCAGCGCCTTGCCGGCAAGCTCGGTGCCCTGAAATTGCTTCCGGTCCCATTTACCTGAAGCCATGGAACCGTGTGCCTGCGGCACTTTGCGTGCCAGGCTCAGGATCATGGCGAACGTCAATTCGGCGGTCGATACCGTATTCCCTCCCGGCGTGTTCATCACCACGACCCCTCGCTGAGTCGCTGCCTCAACATCCACATTATCGACCCCCACGCCGGCACGTCCAACCACCCTCAGTTGCGGCGCGGCTTCGATCACTTTGCCCGTCACTTTGGTTTCGGATCGAACCACCATCGCGACCACGTCCTTCACTATTGGGACTAATTCAGCTTCCGTGAGGCGTTTCGGCAGCACAACCACTTCGAACTCCGGCCGTTGTTGCAGCAGAGCGATCCCTTTGGGCGATACCGGGTCACAAACCAGCACTTTCATAAAAGGAGCGGGATTCTAACAAACACTACCCTGAGGTCAACCGTTCTAAGGACGCCGTTCAAAACCGTGTGGCGCCAAAGCAACATCAAAGAAAGTGGGACGCCGAGGACGGCGTCCCTACCGGGTTGTCTTACTGAACAAGGACGTAGAGGGAGTCAGGCGGGAATTGGAATTGCTTTCGGCCGGACTGCGTTGTCAGTGGGAACTCACGTACGGGCATGAAGTTGGCATCCAAAACACGAGCGCGGCTCACGTTGGGATTATCGATGGAAACAGTAATCTGTGCGTCGACGATCATCCATGGGGCGTGACCGAAACTGACAACTTCTTCCGCAGGCTGGTTTTTCAACATGACAGGTTTGGTTTGCCAGCCAGCGGGGCGTTCGGTAGTGCCGACCTGGACGAGAATGGAATGCGAAGTTCTCAAGGGTTGATCATCAACGGCCACGGCAAGGACGGTGGCGTAGTCGTTGCCCGATTGGACATCGAGGTCGCCGAGTTTCAAAGCGCCAGCCTTATTTAAGAATCCGCTAGCACCCTGCGCTTTAGGCGCGTTCAAAGTGCACAGGCCTTTGCCATAATCCATTAAGAGTTCCCCCGTGATCGACTGAATGGTCTTTGTGTCAGGATGAATGTAGCGCGCCACATCGGCCACCCGGCTGCGAGAAGGGTCGCCCCCGTATTTAACCAGCACGGGTCCGACCAGATAGGCGAGCGGATTGACTCCACCTTTAATGTTGGAAGCTTTGGACCGGTTGCCCTGGTCGCGATTGGGATCGTAGCCAGGGTCCTCCGCGATGATTGGCATTCGCCGTTGCCATAGATCTTCAAGCGAGCGTTCTTCGTCGACCACGGGTTCGCCCTGCTTGACATAGCCACGGCGATACATGAGTGCCGCGGCGGGCCATTGGCCCATCAACATGGGCGTGGCGCAGACCCATTTGCCTTCGGAGGGCATAAAGCCATTGGCGGAGCCGGGCTGGCGCCAATCTTCTTCGCCGGTGGCAAACCAATAGAACGCGTCGATGCCGGTTAGGGATTGATAGGCGGCGACCAGGAACGGGCCTTCCGATTGATAGCTGAGCGGCGGCACCCAGGAACTTTCGGTGATCAGCATGGGAAAGCCGTTGACTTGCTTGAGTGTGAGGGGGAACTCGCGGGGCCGAAGCAGCGCACTCACATCGGTGAAACGGTCGCCATCAACTATGGCCCAACCGTTGTTTTTGCCTTCGTGCAACGCGTCGTAATAGCGGTTCACGGCCATGACTTCATTGGCGGCGTAAGACCAGCGCTCGGCATCGAGCATGGTAACATTGTCAGCAGTGCGCCAATTGCCGGCGTTAACGAGTTGCTTACAGCCGAGGTCATTCTTGAGGTAATCGCCAATCATTTGGTTGAACGAGCGCATGGTCTCGGCGAGGAATTGCATTTGATCGGCACAGCGTTGCTGCTGGCCGGGGCTGCCGCCGTGCTGGGTCAACTGCCAGATAATGTACAGGGCGGCTTCGCCGTGGGTGAAATCGTCGGGTTGGTCTTGATCGACAGAAGGCGCGGCACCGGACCAAGCTTGTTTGGCGGCGTCGAGTGAGCCGTATTTTTTGGCGAGGAAAGCGGCAAATTGACGGCGCAGTTCCTTTTTGGCCGAACCTTTAATGGCCTGACTGGTCCAGAAGAGGAGAGAATCTTCATTTTGGATCTGAATAATGGCGAGGGCAGGATCCTGCGCCAGCGAAATGCCGGTGTAAGGATTTTTTTCCGTCAGCACGCGTTTGAGCCAGTGCTTGTAGGCGGCTTGGAGTTTGGGATCGAAGAAGAGCAAGCCCCAGTTGCCGGCACCGCTGGTGTCAAGGATGCCCATGGAAGGTTTCACGCGCGCCGGTCCGGCCCAGTAAGGCGAGTAGGTCACGTAGATACCTTCCTTTTTCATCGCGGCGAGGCCTTTCCACAAATGATCGCGATCGGTTTCGTCGATGCCCATGAGTTCGTCGCCCGTAGGTGTGATGTTGCAATGGAATCGCACCATGTTGATGCCGCGCTTGGCGAGGAAACGCGCGTGGCGGGCGAGGTCTTTATTGAAAGCGCCGTCGTTCACAGCCCAGAACCTGGCCCGGGTACCATCGCCGAGCAGGAAATCATTACCGTCCTTCGAACGTATGACAAAACCGTGTTCGCCGGCGATTTTCTCGTTGAGGCTGCGCAGGTCGAGCAAGGCGGTGGGGCTGAATTCATCTTTGGAGGGTTGAAAAGCCCAGCGGGATTGGGCGGTCGCAATGGAGTTGTCGGGTGAGTCGGCAGCCGGACCGCTGAGGCCGGTACAGAGAAACAGACAACAGGTGATCAAAAGTTCGCGAGAGTTGTTCAGGCAGTTTCTGATTTGCATAACAGTGTGGGAGGAAAACATAAGGAAGGCCGTTCGTCGAGAGCGTGAGGAACCGCAGAAGGGGCAAAGACGAACGGCAGAGATGCGAGAGCGCAAATAAACGCAGAGATTTATCTGGGTCCGTCTCGGTACATCTCCATGAATGGAGGTGTTAATGAAAGCAAGTAGGTAGGTAGTTTTACCCACTCCTTGGGCTGTTTATCGCCAACTTCCGCTTGGCAGACATCTATCCACCTGACCGCCCACCTTCATTTTGCGCGCTCGCAGGTTAGACACCTGCGATATCCCGACTTGTCGAGAGAGGTCTGCGCTACGAGATCAAACGCCTGCCGACCGGCTCATGCAGTTGCCCGTGGGCAGGAAACGCGTTAGGTTTGTAACACAGGCGCCAAGGGACTTTTGCCATGGGTTACAAACCAATCGAGAATTATGGGATCATCGGCGATCTGGAGACAGTCGCGCTGGTGGGGATGGATGGCGGGATTGATTTCATGTGCTTTCCGGAATTTGATTCGCCCAGCATTTTTGCCGCGCTGCTCGACGACCGCAAAGGCGGCTCGTTTCAATTGGCACCGGTTTTGAAAGGAGCGAGGAACAAGCAGCTTTACGTGCCGGACTCGAACATTCTCCTGACGCGCTTCCTGGCAGAGGGAGGTATGGCTGAGGTTTCGGACTTTATGCCGATCGCCGATTTGGGGCATGCGCACAATCTGGTGCGTCGGGCCAAGACCATTCGCGGGGACGTGCCGTTTCGAATGGTTTGCGCGCCTCGTTTTGATTACGGGCGAGCGAAGCATCGGGTGCAAAAGAAAAAGAATAACGAGGTCCTGTTTCTGAGCCAGGGAGATGACAAGACGGTGTTGCGGTTGCGCAGCGAGGTGCCGTTGCGCGTGGTTAATGGCGATGCGGTGGCGGAGTTCAAGCTGCGCTCGGGCGAATCGGCGGCGTTCGTTCTGGAGGACGCGCGGCATCGGGTAGGGTCGCCGTCAGCCGCGCCGCATTATGTATCGGAGTCATTCAAGGAGACGATGAATTACTGGCGGGACTGGGTGCGTCACTCGAAATACCGTGGTCGCTGGCGGGAGGTGGTGGATCGTTCGGCCCTGGTGCTCAAGCTCCTGACTTCGGCGCGGTACGGCTCGATTGTGGCGGCGCCGACCTTCGGGCTGCCGGAGGAGATTGGGGGCGTGCGCAACTGGGACTATCGCTACACCTGGATTCGGGACGCTTCGTTTACGATCTACGCGTTGATGCGCCTGGGGTATGTGACAGAAGCGACAGCGTTCATGCGTTGGATCGAAGCCCGTTGTTCCGAGCTGAAACCGGGCACGCCGTTGCAGATCATGTACGGTATCGATGGAAGGCATAACCTCGAGGAAATCCAATTGCGGCATTTTCGAGGCTACCGTAAATCGAAACCCGTGCGACTCGGCAACGGGGCTTGCAACCAGCTCCAACTCGATATCTATGGCGAGTTGATGGACTCCGTTTATATCTACAACAAGCTGGCCGAGCCGATCGCGTACGATTTCTGGCTCAACCTGGTTCGATTGATTGATTGGGTGTGCGACAACTGGCAAAGGCCGGACGAGGGCATTTGGGAGGTGCGCGGCGGGGCGCATGAATTTCTTTATTCGCGGGTGATGTGTTGGGTGGCCATTGATCGCGGTTTGCGGCTGGCGCAGAAGCGGTCGTTTCCCGCACCGACGATGCGCTGGCAACAGATCCGAGACGAGATTTACCGCGATGTTTATGGACACTTTTGGGACTCGGAACTGAAAAGTTTCGTGCAATATAAGGGCGCCAAGACGGTTGATGCGTCAGCGCTGCTGATGCCACTGGTCAAGTTCATCGGGCCGAACGATCCACGCTGGCGTTCCACGCTGGATGTCATCAACCGGAACCTGGTGGAAGACTCGCTCGTGTATCGCTACAACGTGTTGAAGGGAGCGAACACCGGCTTTCCAGGAGTGGAGGGAACGTTCTCAATGTGCTCTTTCTGGAATGTCGAGTGCCTGGCGCGGGCTGGTGATGTCAAGTTGGCTCGGTTCTATTTCGAGAAGAACCTGGGCTACGCGAATCATCTAGGCCTATATTCGGAAGAGCTGGGATTAAACGGCGAGCAACTGGGAAATTTTCCGCAGGCATTCACTCATCTCGGGCTCATCAGCGCGGCCTATTACCTAGATCGAGCGCTGGGGGAGCAAGGCGGGGGATCGTAGTTTTCAAGTGCAGGTAAGTCAGGGCGGGGAAGTAGTAATCAGTTATCAGTGGTCGGCGCAGGAGCGCAGTCAATACATAGGTAACGGTTTTGCGATGGAAATCGCTGGTGGATTTTTGGCGGGGTTCGGGCATGATGAGCGTTCATGCAGCTTGTTCGGGACATTTATACGGCCAAGATCGCCGCGGGTAGACCGGTGATCTCGTTTGAGTTTTTTCCGCCGAAAACGGAAGAGGGCGACCGGGTGTTGCTGGAAAAGACGCTGCCGGCGCTGCTCGAAACCAAGCCGGACTACTGCTCGGTGACGTATGGCGCAGGGGGGAGCACGCGGGACAAGACGCTGATGATCGTGGAACGAATCCAGCGGCAGCACGGTCTGACAGCGGTAGCACACCTGACCTGCGTATGCGCGACACAGGCGGAGATTGGGGAGCTACTGGGACAAATCCGCGCGTTGGGGGTGCGCAACGTGCTGGCTTTGCGCGGCGACCCACCCGGCGGAGGCGAGTTCAAGCCAACTCCCGGCGGATTCGAGTTTTCCAATCAACTGGTTGAGTTTATCCGGGCGCAAGGGGATTTCAGCATCGGCGTCGCTGGATTCCCGGAGGGGCACGTGGCGTGCAAAGCCGGTAAACACACGGACTGGGGGTACCTGAGCCAGAAAATCAAGGCCGGGGCTGATTTCGTCCTGACGCAGCTTTTTTTCGACAACGCAGATTATTACGAGTTTCGGGAGCACCTGCAGCGCGAGCATGGGATAAAGGTGCCGCTGGTGCCCGGGATCATTCCGATACTGAGCGCATCGCAGATCAAACGGTTTACCGCATTATGTGGCGCGCGGATCCCGTCCGCGTTGGCAGAGAGACTCGAGGAGCTGGGAACAAACGATGCGGGCGCCGTGGAGTTCGGGATCGAATACGCGACGAAACAGTGCGCTGAGCTGCTGCGCAACGGAGCGCCTGGGATCCATTTCTACACGTTGAATAAGGCACCGTCGACGGTGAGGATTTTGAAGAATTTGGGGCTGGTTTGACAGGCAGCGAAGCCAGACCCAAAGCTGGCAGAAATATTCGTGGCAGGGATATTTAAGACGGGAAATTGAGGACGGGAAAATGGGGGGTGCGCAGACATCACAAAGGAGAAATTCAGTTTTGCTCACTTCACTCGCTCAAGGGAACGATGCCGGTGGTGGTGAAATAAACCCGTGCGGTTTGGGCGAAAGTGTAAAGCTGGCGCAACGCGGGTGAGTCTGTAGAATGCGCCGCTTTAATCGGTCATGTATTCGCGGCGGCTCAAAACCGGTTACTTCATCCTCGAAGGACTGAACTCCTTCGCGACGGTTTATTATTTCTATTACCTGTACTTTTTCCTGCACCAGCGGTACGGTTTTGGGAACCAGGCGAACCTGGCGGTGGCGGCCTTGAGCGGGGCAAGTTACGCGCTATTTGCGTGGGGCGCCGGGAAGTTTGCGCAATCTTTTGGATATTTTACGGCGCTGAAGCTGGGCTTTAGTGTGATGATCCTGGCCATGGGGTGCGGCCTGGCAGTGCACAGCCCCGCGGCTCATATCTGGGTGATGGTGTTGACGGTGTTCGGGATGTCCTTTACCTGGCCGACCCTCGAGGCCCTGGTCAGCGAAAGAGAACCTCGCGGCGGGCTGCAACACATGGTCGGCCTTTACAACGTCATCTGGGCGGCAACCGCGGCGATGGCTAATTTCAGTGGAGGGGCCATGCTGGAAAAGCTGGGTAGCGCCAGCTTGTTTTACGTGCCGATGGCGATTGAGATCGCCCAGCTTGGTTTGACCTTATGGCTGCAAAGTCGCGCACGGAAAGCCGAGTGGCGGCGGGAGTTGGAGGTCGGCGCGGGAAGGAAGGCCGGAGAAGCAGATTCGGCCGAGCAAGCAACGGAGAACAGCTCGCCGGCCTTGAGTGCCGGAGAGCGGGGCAAAGCGCAGTCGTTTTTACGTATGGCATGGCTGGCAAACCCGTTTGCGTACATTGCGATCAACACGACGATCGCGGCGATGCCCGGAGTGGCAGGCCGCCTGCATCTTTCGACGATGGTGGCGGGGTTCTGCGCATCCACGTGGTGCTTTGCGCGACTGGCCGCGTTTTATGGATTGTGGAAGTGGGCAGGATGGCATTACCGATTCCGCTGGCTAGTCACGTCGTATCTGCTGCTGATTGGCGCATTTGCTTCTATTTTGCTGGCGCCAAGCCTGGCGGTAGTGGTGCTGGCGCAAATCGTGTTCGGCGGAGCGGTTGGACTGATTTATTACTCCTCACTTTATTATTCGATGGATGTAGGCGAGACGAAGGGCGAGCACGGGGGCATCCACGAAGCGGTGATTGGGCTGGGAAACTGCGCCGGACCGGCGGTGGGAGCGGCAGCCCTATATTATGTACCACAAATGGCGAATAGCGGTGCGCTGGCGGTGACCGGGCTGCTGGTTGCGGGGTTGGGGGGGCTGTTATTCATTTGGAGGAAAGGGAAGTAGAGAATGGCTAGGGACACCGGGGACCGGGGACGGCGTCCCTGCCGATTGGCGTTTCCCGTGTCGGCTTTTTCGATTGATTGCTGCAGTTACAGGTGTGCCGTGAGACGCACAGTTGTCGTGGCGCGCGGCAAGGGTAGGCTTGCGTCAAAGTAAACGTGGCTACCAAAGAGCATAAGCGCCAGGTACGAGGTTTGATCGAGGCGCTGGAGTCACGGGTCCATCAGGGGCCACCAGTTCTACATACCGAGATTGCCTCCGCGCAAGAGTTCCTTCGGCGAAATGATTTCGCGCCCAATAGCGACTACTTCGGGCGATTGATAGAGATCCAAAACCGCCTTACGAGTCGGCCAGTAGCGCCGCCGCCATCGTCGGGCAAGCGCAATTACGGTGGGTTGGCGGGGGATCGATGGATGCAACTGCTTTCGGTCTACGACCACGTGATTCTGTCCACGTGCTACGAAGGAGATTTCGCAACCCAATCGGGCAAGGTTAAAATCTCGCATCGGTTTAACCGCGCCGGACGGATTGATTTCGTGGAGCTGAAGTTTCTGCGCTCGCTGCATTCCTGCCTGAACGGCGAGATTCGGACTTTAGTCCGGTTGAAGGATTATCAAAATCTTCAGAGGGAATGGTGGGCATCAAAAGCTTTTGTGCTGCAGGTATTGCCGCGCGAACTGATTTTCCTGCACGCCGACATCTTTCGTTTTCCGCGGAATGAGGTGCTGGCCTGGTTGGTCAACATCGGCCATCGCATGGCTGGAGACCTGGTGACTGAGCTTGGCCGGTCACCGGCTGCCAATGGCAAGTCGCATGCTAGCGACAATGGCGAACAACTGCCGTTGGAACGTGCGCGACACGACGAGGTCGCCTGGCCCATCCTTGAGCGAGTGCGAAGCTTGGAGTGCACTGTGGAATCTGATGACCCCAAAACCGTTGTGATACGATACGTCTGCCGGAACCCAGGCTGAGAGTTCTATTCCTCGGTTGCTGCCAATTTCGCCAAGACATTTAGGTCCTCGAGGGTAGTGGTATCGCCTTTGATTTCAGTGCCGGCCGCGATTTGTTTCAAAAGGCGGCGCATGATTTTGCCGGAACGTGTCTTGGGCAAGGCCTCGGCGAAGCGGATGTCGTCAGGCTTGGCGACGGGGCCGATTTCCTTGGCGACGTGCTGTCGCAACTCATCCCGCAGCGATGCATCGGTGGCGATCCCGCCTTTAAGTGTAACGAAAGCAACCAACGCCTGACCTTTGAGCTCGTCGGGCCGGCCGACCACAGCGGCTTCAGCCACTTTACGGTGGCTGACGAGGGCGCTCTCGACTTCCGCGGTGCCGATGCGATGACCGGCGACATTGAGAACGTCATCAATGCGGCCAACGATCCAGAAGTAACCGTCTTTGTCCTGGCGGCTGCCGTCGCCGGTGAAATAGCTGCCTTGGACCTCAGACCAATAGACGGCTTTATACCGTTCGGGGTCGCCCCAAAGGCCCCGCAGCATGGCAGGCCACGGCTTGCGAATAACCAACTTGCCGCCACAATTGCGCGGAACGGCCTTCCCCGAATCATCGACGACTTCGGGGACGATTCCAAAGAAAGGCAAGGTGGCGGACCCTGGTTTGGTGGGCGTCGCGCCGGGCAAGGGTGTAATGAGGATGCCTCCGGTTTCGGTTTGCCACCAGGTATCCACAATGGGGCAGCGTTTTTTACCAATATTTTCGTTGTACCAAATCCAGGCCTCGGGATTGATTGGTTCACCAACGGTGCCCAAGAGTCGCAACGAACTGAGGTCGTGTTTCTTTGGCCATTCCACGCCCCACTTCATGAAGGCGCGGATGGCGGTAGGCGCAGTGTAGAGAACAGTGACGCCGTACTTCTCGATGATGCGCCAAAAGCGATCAGGCTCTGGGAAGTTCGGGGCACCTTCGTACATTAAACTCGTCCCGCCGTTGGCGAGCGGACCGTAAACGACGTAACTGTGGCCGGTGACCCAGCCGACATCGGCGGTACACCAATAGACATCCTCTCCGCGCAGATCGAAAACGTACCTCGTTGTCAGCTTGGTATACAGGAGATAACCGCCGGTGGTGTGGAGGATGCCTTTGGGTTTGCCGGTTGAGCCACTGGTATAGAGGATGAACAGCGGCGCTTCACTGTCGAGTTTCTCAGCAGAGCAATCCGCAGCGACCTGAGCCACTTCCTCGTGCCACCAGACGTCGCGGTCCTGCTGAATTTGGATTTCGTTGCCGGAACGCCGAAGGACAATGACTTTGCCAATGGTTTTAGCAAGGAGCTCGCCCTGCTGATCCTTCAGCGTGAGGGCTTCATCGACATTTTGTTTCAACGGCACCACGGCACCGCGTCTAAAGCCGCCGTCGGCAGTGATGACGAGTTTAGCCTGAGAATCCTGGATGCGGTCGGCGACGGATTGAGCGCTGAACCCGCCGAAGACAACTGAATGCACCGCGCCAATGCGAGCGCAAGCGAGCATGGCGATGGCGGCTTCGGGCACCATCGGAAGATAAATGAGCACGCGATCACCCTTCTGAATACCATGACGTTTGAGCACATTGGCAAACAGACAAACTTCATGGTGCAGTTGTTTGTAGGTAAAGGTGCGTTGTTCGCCGGGCTTATCAGGCGCGGCGGGTTCGCCTTCCCAAATCAAGGCGGCCTTATTGGCCACTGGAGTGCCGAGGTGCCGGTCAAGGCAGTTATAGCTCACGTTAAGCTGGCCGCCGACAAACCATTTGGCGAACGGTTCCCGCCACTCGAGCACTTTCTTCCACGGCTTGAACCAAACCAGCTCGGCTTTGGCCTGTTTGCCCCAAAACTTCTCAGGCGAGGAAATCGACTCCCGGTAAAGCTTTCGATACAGCGCCAGGGATTTGATATGTGCGCGTTTGGCAAATTCCTTGGCCGGACGGAAGACACGGTTCTCCTGAAGGACGGATTCGATGCGCGAAGGGGTCTGAGTGTCAGGCATAGTTCTATGCGGTGATACGATATCACTTTAGTTGAGCAGAGCCATGCGTCAATGGCTGAACGAGATTCGATGCGATCGTTTTGGTTTGCGGATCGTCGAACGGGTTACGTAGGTTTTCGATTATGAAGCTGCTATTGGGTGCGCTGAGCCTGGCCGGTGCAATTTTGTCCAATGAAGCCCAGACGACCAATTCGTTCCCGCTGTGGCCGGAAGGGGCCCCTGGAGCCTTGGGAACCTCGAATAAAGATATCCCGACGCTGACGGTATATCTGGCCGAGCCAGACAAGGCGACCGGCGCGGCGATGGTTATTTGCCCCGGAGGGGGTTATGCCGGGCTGGCGGCGCATGAGGGTGAAGCTTATGCGCGATTCCTCAACGAAAGCGGCATAGCCGGTTTTGTGCTTAAGTACAGGTTAGGGTCATCGGGCTATCGTCATCCGGCGATGCTGCAGGATGCGGCCCGAGCGGTGCGAACCGTCCGCGCCAGGGCCGCGGAATGGCAAATCGATCCCAAGCGGGTTGGCATCATGGGGTCGTCCGCCGGAGGTCATTTGGCTTCCACGTTGCTGACGCATTTCGACACCGGTGATCCGGCGGCGAAAGATCCGATCGAGCAGCAAAGTTCGCGGCCGGACCTGGGAGTGCTTTGCTATGCGGTAATTACAATGGGCGAGTTCACTCACCAGGGCTCGAAGCGAAACCTGCTCGGACCTTCGCCCTCGAAGGAATTGGTGCGCAGCCTTTCGAACGAGTTGCAGGTGACGCCTCAAACAGCGCCTTGTTTCATCTGGCACACCTGGGAAGACAAAACGGTGCCGGTTGAGAACAGCCTGCAGTTTGCGGAAGCGCTGCGCAAAGCGGGAGTGCCCTTTGATTTGCATATCTACGAGAAGGGGCCGCATGGATTGGGCCTGGGCACGCGCGACTGGGACCCGGCAAAGCGTCATCCCTGGACGCGTGATTTGGTTTACTGGTTAGGGGTTCAAGGTTTCACCAAGTAAGCGGGGACCTCGCCGGCAAGAGGGGGCTTTAATCGAATTCGGCGGGAAGGGCGGATGAGTCACCTCTCATCGCTTGACCTCACCCTAGCGATCAGCTTATCTTCGCGACCTGGACTTTAACCAAGATTCATGGGTACCTTATGCGACACAAAATCGTTCTGATCGGGATATGCGGTTTTCTTCAAGTCGTCCGGGCGGACTTTGTTCCCATTGCGCTGACGCCGGAGAGCTATAATTGCGACCTGGTCGTGGAGAAGACTGCGCCGGGGCCGGTAATTGCGGTCACGACTGCATCGATGGATAGTGGGACCAATAACACTGGATTTAGCTGGTACGAAAAAGGTTATAATTTGGATTCAAAATCGACGGGCCTGCCCAAGGCCGGTGTCATCTTCAACAGCGAAGCGCGCATGGATCACTTGTATCAATGTCCTCCAGATTATCGAAGCAACAATGCCGTGCTCATTGACGCGGATGTTCCCGCGGGAACATTCGTCTCAATCGTTCCAGCCGCTTATGTGAAGCTTTCGGTGCTGACCAGCAGCGGCGGCGGCGACGGCGCGATTGGCTACAAGGTTCATCACCTGGATGGCTCAGTAGAAACCGGGAGCTTGGTGAGCCCGAACTGGCTCGGACCTAACGGCCAGGCATTAACCACTTACGGGCGAGTGGAGGTGCAAGTTTTCGGTTTCGCTGGTCTGCTTGAGCAATATCCGCGGATGTACTCATGCGATTTCGCCCTGACAAATATCTATGACCCGGTCACAAGCATTGATTTCACATGGATGGGCAGCGCCACGCACACGATGATTTTTGCACTCAGTGGAGCAAGCACTGCGGCAGCCGACTTCCTGCCCATTGCGGTTACCGGGTACAACTACGATATGGTGGTGGAAGCGACAGCCAGCCGGCCAACCAGCCTCACCATCGCAACGACGTCCACCATGGAGGCGGGTTCCGCCAATATCGGTCGGACATGGTATGAAAAGGGGTATTTACCGACCGCACCTGACAGTGGCCTGCCGGTCGGAGGTTCGATTCTTACCAATTCGAGCGCGCCCGACCATTGCTATCTGCTGCCGCAGACTTACAAAGGGAATGATGCTATATTGGTCGATGCCACGACTGCGCAAGCGACGCTGACGCCGGCCAAGGCGGCAGCGTGGCCGGCACTATCGGTGCTGTGTGCGGCCAGCGGGGGTCCGACCACCAACCATCTGCGAATCGAGCACGCGGACGGGACCGCTGAATTGCAGACCCTGGTAGTTCCCGATTGGTTGGGATCCGCACCGGCGGCATACGCGGTCCAAGGGCGGATCAACGTCGACAATCGTTTTCCTGATTTACCAAGCGGCGGAGCGCCGCGTTTGTTCGGAGTCGACATAGCGCTAGCGAACAGCGTGAGCCCGATGACCAGTATGGATGTTAGTTTTGGCGCGGGCGCGGGCCCCAATCCACACACAATGATTCTTGCCATAAGTGGTGAGACTGGAACGCCTACAACGCCCTGGCTGACGATCGCCTGCGATTCGGCGGGTCTTTTGCATCTGATAGCAAGTGCGCCGGGCCGGCTGCAGTCAACCAGCCAGCTACAAGGAACTAACACTGCTTGGGCCGACGAGGGCCCCATATCGGGCAGCATGACCATCACCGGCACCCCTGACTCTCCTGTCAGGTTCTTCAGAATCCGCGCTCAATGATTGATTCGGAGGTATTTCGAAAATGGTATCGTTGAACCGGCGTGTGGTGGGCGCCCCGTTGCAGCCGCCCGGCGAACACCATCGTGGCCGCTGCGGGCGAGAACTGCTCGCACGCCTTCAGAATCTGGCAAAGCGCTCCAGGGAATTGCGAGCGGTTTAATTGCGTAATCGCCGGCAGTCGGGTAGCTTTCGCGAAACCGACTGTAGAT
>CAZUVM010000163.1:0-31399 GCA_964623885.1 uncultured Verrucomicrobiota bacterium | reverse complement strand
ATCATCGCCTGAATCTGGCCCGCCAGGTCGTTGAACGACCGGGCAGGAACCTCCGTTTCTTCCATCAGTTTCAGGAAATTGGTCTGCACGCCGCGCCCGCTCACATCGCGGCCCGACACGCTGCTGGCCGCGGCGATCTTGTCGATCTCGTCAATGTAAATAATCCCATACTGCGCCCGCGTAACATCTCCGCCGGCCAGCCGCAACAAGTCGCGCACCATGTTCTCCACATCGCCCCCGACGTAGCCCGTCTCGGAAAACTTCGTCGCGTCCGCCTTAACGAACGGTACGCCAATCAAGTCGGCCGCATTGCGAATAAGGAACGTTTTGCCGACACCGGTCGGGCCAATCAAAATGACATTCTGCTTCGCGTAATTGGGGGACTCCTTCCCTTCTAACGCCAGGCGCACATGATGGTAGTGGTCGCACAAAGCCACGCTGAGCACCTTCTTTGCCTCGTCCTGTTTGATGACAAAACGGTCGAGGTACGCTTTGACTTCTCGCGGCTTGTATTTGAATTCGAATTCGTTGGATTTGGATGCGGGCTGCGGATTATCGGGGGTGGTGCCGGCGGTTTCCGGTTGAGGCGCGGAGCGGTGGCCGGCCTGAAAATGCTGGCGCATGAACTCCGCCAATTGTCTTTGGAAATCTTCCGGCGAGGGCGGTCCGGCTTGAAATGTTGAGGCCATAAACTCGGTTGAACTCCAGGATACAGCGCGCTGCTGTTGCAGCGGCGACAGCTATTGCCAGTATAGCGCATTTATGACACAAACCAAGACATGACGCAGGAATTTCAGCCAGCGGATGCACAGCGTTTCGCCGCCGCGATCCGCCGATTCGATGAGGAGAATGCGCGGGACCCCAACCGGGAGACGGTCGACGGCGGTTCCAAGCCCCGTGAGTTGGTCTACGCGTGCTGGCTCACCGATTGGGTATTGAAGCTGTGCCCGAACGCCTCGGAGGAATTGCGCCTGGCCGCGCGAAGCCAACATTTGTGTCGATGGCTGCTGCCACGCGAACAGTATCCGATGACCCGTGCAGGTTATTTGCGCTGGCGAGAGGAGCTCAGGAAATTCCACGCCCGGAAGGCGGGCGAGATCCTGCATGAGGTTGGATACTCCGAAGCCGTGGTCAGCCGCGTGCAAGGGCTCAATCTGAAGCGCGGCTTTCCCGCTGACCCGGAGAGCCGTGCCCTCGAAGATGCCCTGTGCCTGGTCTTTCTGGAACGGCAATTCAGCGCGCTGGCGGCGAAAACGACCGAGGAAAAGATGGTGAGCGCTCTAAAGAAGGCCTGGCCAAAGATGACACCGATCGCTCAGGAAATGGCTAAAAGGCTAAAGTTCGGGGCACGAGAAACCGAGTTGCTGAAAAAGGCCCTGAGCCTGGCAAGTTAAAAAGATCGGGCGGCTCCGATTCGAAGCCGCCCGGCTATGATTCGTCTGAATGCGGTCAACTAGCGACCCGTCGGTTGAGGCGTAGTGGAACTGCCGCTTTGGAACCAGGCCTGCTTGCCGTAGTACTGATAGACTTGACCGGCGAAAGTCGGGTCAGAGAGATTTGGCCAGGAATTGCTGGCGAAGTGAGGTGCCGAAGCCAATTTGCTACGGTCCAATCCGGTTACCAGGTTTTTGCCGTTGGCGCTAAGCGTGACTGCCTGCGGTGGCAATGCATACAGATTGTCGCCAAGGTTCAAACTTGAATCAGGCGAAAAGATCACGAACGCGACGCGGCCGGCGGGCAGATCCAACATCAGGTTATTGATCTTTCCAATGGTTTGATTGCTCGTGTCCTCAACTTTCGTTCCAATAACTTCGCTGGCTTTGTGGACATTGTGGAAGGAGCCCTCGTTAGCCGGAGTGGCTCCCTGCCACCATGGGCTTTGACCGAAGTATTGGTACACCTGGGCAATGAAACTCGCCTGGCCGGTTTCCCCAGGTTTGTCATTGCTACTAAACTGCGGCGCGCCGTCTATCTTCGCTTTATCCACGTTGGCATGCAGTTGTTTATCATTCCCAGTGGGCGTGCTGGTGAAGATTTCGGGAGCCACGCCCACGCGTCCTTTGCTGGCGTTTACGACTCCATACAGGATACGTCCCGACTCCAAATCGACAACGAGGTTGTTCAACTTGCCGACTTTTTGGTTATCGGAACTGATGACTTCATTGCCATAGACATCATTGGCCTTGGCGACCTGGCCAAGGCTGTTGGGATTTGAGGTGTTCGCGGCCTGCTGGGCCACGACCGGAGCGGTAAACGCAGCGAGACTGATCGCCGTTGCCGCTCCCCAGAATGCGAATTGTAACTTCGTTTTCATAATCAATTTCAGTTGTTTGCTCATTGAGATCTTTAAGGGCCGACCACCTGCAGGTCATTTTCCACATTGGCCGCACCCGCAGCCCGTTCAATAACCGAAGCAATGGTCCGCCGCTGCTGCTCGTTTTGAACCGCGCCTTGCAGCACGATTCTGCCATTCATGACGGTGATGTTGACGACGGGCAGCAAGGAATTGAGCGTCGTATCCGTCCGCAGGCCGTGGAGAATCCTTTCGGCCATGGTTCGGTCGGTTTCATTAAGGCCCTGCACATGCAAATTGAAGATGTCGCCCGTGACCATCGTATTGGCATAGCCCGAGGCTTCGGGACGCCCTGTGGGCGCCACCGGCTGAACCGAACTGCTGTAAGCAGGCGAGTAAGTTTGCGTTATGCCTGCCACGGGAGCGGTTTGCATCTGGTCGTAAACAGCGGAAACACCGCTGGTGTTTCTCACCAAATCATCGACTTGATGGCGCTCGGAATCGCTCGGAATCGTGCCGGTCAGGGTCACATCACCGTTCTGAACTGACACATTTATGGAACGACTGTCGCCGGCAACACTGCTGGTATCGAGCGCCTGCCGAATTTGAGAGGCCAATGTGCTGTCGGTCGCACTGTCTCCATGGGTGGCTGGAGTTATACTCGAATACTGAGCGGGAGAAGAGATTACTTCGCCCGAGTAAGCTCCCGTCTGAGTGGTTCCGTACGGGGCCTCGTTCTCACATCCGGCGAGCACTATGAGCGAAGCGCAAGTTAGGGAAATGCTGAAAGTTTTCATACGATGGAGAAACCTCTTTATTCCTTGAAACAAATATCGGACTGAACAGAAGTTCGGCACATGGGGTCTTAACCCAGGTGAAACTAAAAGCCTAAGAGCAGCGGAGCAGCGTGTTGGAAATGCTGACGGTGGCTGACGGTGCGCGAGCGGTGTCCGCTTCACAGTGCAGGATTGTTGTCCAGGTGGAAGCTGGGACCAAGCACGCCGGCGCGTTATCGTTCGACCCCAAGTTCGTCACGAACTTCATTAACTCCAGGCAATTGCGAAACCCGGTTGATGATCTCGGTCCGGTCCTGTTCTGTGCGCACCGACCCACTCAAGGTGACGATCCCATTTCGCACCCTCACGGTGACCTGTGACGAAATGCCGGCGAGGTGGGACTCGCCCTTAAGTAGCTGGCTTATGGAGGTGGCCAGCGCAATATCACCTGGGGCGACATTGGGCGGCGGGGTGCTTTCAGGGTTGGAATAAACTCTGACGTCCGGGCTGGTCGAGGTCGGGGTGGGCGGTGGCACCGGGGCGTAGTATACGGCCTTCCGATGGCTTTCAATGCAGCCGCAGGCCAGAAAAGCCAACGCAAGAATGACAGCAGAGATCTTCATAAGCGTCCGAGCAAAGCTAGAATGATAACGATTACGAGTAACAAACCGACCAAACTGCCAGGCGCATAGCCCCACGAAGTGCTGTAGCCCCAGGTTGGCAGAACGCCGACCAGGGCCAGGATGAGGATAATGATTAAAATAGTTCCTAAGCTCATAACTCTGTCGTTTTTTGAAGATGCCGGTGAGTCCAGCTCCTCCTCAATTTCAGGGTACGTCAGGAGACGGGCGTTGCCATAGGGTTTAGCACCCAAAGAGGCCCACACAACCGCGCGGCATTAGATGAAATTCTCAGGTCGCACCCAGCCCTGAGTTGCTCTCAATGATGCCTTTGGCGATGGCGTGCCGGGTCAGCCCGGCAACATCGTGGATGCCGAGCTTGTTCATCACCTGCTGCCGATGTTTTTCGACGGTTTTGATGCTGATGCAGAGCTCGGCAGCGATCTGTTTATTGGCGCGGCCTTCGGCGATCAGTTGCAGCACCTCGGCTTCTCGGGTGGTAAGATAATCGGTTCGGCGACGAACGGGTTGGCCACTAACGAAGGCCTCACGGCATTGGTCGCGTAGTCGTTTGGCAATAGCAGGGCTGAAGAAGGCATTGCCCTTATGCGCCTCGCGAATCGCTTTCAGCAGTTCAGTGGCTGCAGTCTGCTTGACCAGATAGCCGGCGGCGCCCGCTTCAGTCAGTTGTTGTACATATTCATCGTCGCTGTACGAGGAAAGAACCAACACCTTGCTGGCCGGAACCGATCTGGTGATTTGCCGGGTGGCTTCAAGCCCATTGAGGACAGGCATGGCAATGTCCATGACCACGACGTCGGGAGAAAGCTTTTTGACCAGTTGAACGGCCTGGCGGCCATTGTCGGCTTCGCCTACGATGTCAATGTCTTCTTCCGAAATAAGGAGTGCCCGCAACCCCTGACGAACGACAACATGGTCGTCGGCTAACAAAACTCTAATTTTCTGCATACATCCTTTGCTGCTTTATAAAAATTGCGTTGAACTGATCATTCAAGAACCGAAAGCTACTTGCTCGGGTGGCGGCTTTTAGAAGACGATAGCCACTCAACTTCGCCTTATCGCCGACCGTCCCGGAAGACTCCCGCCCTGCTCCTGTTGTTCAGGGCGCAAAAGCTGATAACTCTTTTGATATCAGCGCGGCTATGGGGTGTGTTCCTACCGGCGCGCAATTTGGGGTGTCCGAGCATTTTCGTTTGCTGTCTTCACCCACTTTAAGCGGCGACGTTGCGCGCTTACGGTCTTGCTCGGTAATGCTTGTGAACCCAATGACTTCGGTGTAGTGCGGTCGCAGGCGAGCCAACCCAGGTGCGAATGAATGAAAGTAGCGAATGTAGTAGTATGAAACTGCTATTCGTTCATCAACACCTCGGCGAGTTTGGCGGTGCGGAAGCCAACCTGATTCTCACCGCCACGGAATTGCGGCGCAGAGGTCATACCCTCGCGTTGGCGTATCGGAACAACACCGGACGAAATGAGGCTGGTTGGAGAGCGGAGTTCCAGCAGATCTACGCCCTGCCAATCACGCGTGCGGTGGAACGGACGGAAGCGGCAGTCGAGGATTTCGAACCGGACTTGATTTATCTGCACAGCATCGACGACCTTGAAATCATTGGAACGCTTTTGCGCTCGCGCCGCCCGGTCGTTCGAATGGTGCACGATCACAGCCTCTACTGCCTGCGTGGCTACAAATATAATTATTTTACCCGCAAGATTTGCACTCGAGCGGCGTCTGGCTACTGCGTATTTCCCTGCCTGGCGACGCTCGGACGCAACCGCAATGGACCTCTTCCGATTCGCTGGAACAGCTATTCCCGCAAACGTCGGGAGATAGAACTGAACCGGCAGTGCGCACATATCATTGTCTACTCCGAATACAGCCGGAGAGAACTGGCCGGCAATGGATTTGACCCGTCCCGAGTCGACACATGCATTCCTTTGAAAGTTTGGGAAGACGAGACCCTTGTCACCTCGTTTTCTGCGGAGAACCTGATCCTTTTTGCCGGTCAGATTATTCGCGGCAAAGGGGTCGATGTCCTGCTTAAGGCGTTGAGCCAGGTCCGCAATCCGTTCCGTTGTGTCATTCTTGGTGATGGGAATCACCGCTCTCACTGTGAGGGTTTGAGCCGGCGGCTAGGCCTCCAGGAGCGGGTGACATTCCAGGGCTACGTGCTGCCGAGCGAGCTGCGCTCTTATTATCTGAGGGCGAGCGCTTTCGTCATGAGCTCGCTTTGGCCGGAGCCGTTTGGACTGGCGGGTCCGGAAGCCATGCGGTACGGGCTGCCAGTCGTTGCTTTCGACGCCGGCGGAATTCGTGAATGGTTGCAGGACGGGGATAACGGGTTCCTCGTTCCGTGGGGCGACACTGGCAGTTTTGCGGCGCGGCTCGACGAACTCTTGGCAGACAAGGAACGTGCGCGACGGATGGGGCGCCAGGCGTTGCGCTCAGTCCAGCGATACGATTCGCGACGTCAAATGGATACCCTGGAAAAGCTATTTCGCCGGCTGGCTTGCGAGCGCCGCGTTGACCATCGCGCCGCGCTCCAGGCCGAAGGCGCCCTTTGCATATGATTGACGATGCTGTTATACCATGCCTGGTGCGCCGATTTGACGCGGCGCGGAGTCCGCTCGGAAGGTTGCTGCTGGAGCTTCACGTGGCTTTGCAGCGATTGCGCGCCCAGTGGCTCGTATTCGGAACACCAGCCCTGAAACGAGCGCTGGACATCACGGTAAGTGTCACTCTGCTCATTCTCCTGGTGCCTCTGTTCGCTTTAATTGCGCTGGCCGTATGGGTTGAGGATGGCGGCCCAATATTCTTTGCCCAAACCCGCGTAGGGCGATACGGACGGCACTTTAAGATGTACAAAATACGCTCGATGTGCCTGGATGCAGAACAACGGTTGAAGGATCTGCTGGCACAAAACCAGCACAAGGAGGGAGTCACGTTCAAGCTGAAGCATGATCCGCGCATTACCTGGGTGGGAAAGTGGTTGCGCAAGTTTTCCTTGGATGAACTGCCCCAGCTTTACAACGTGCTGAAAGGTGAAATGTCCCTGGTAGGGCCGAGACCTCCGGTGCCGCGCGAAGTGGCGAAATACGAACCGGCGGATCGGCGGCGCCTCGCCACCAAGCCGGGAATCACCTGCATCTGGCAGGTGAGTGGACGCAGTGAAATTGATTTCTCCGGGCAAGTGCAACTCGACGTCCATTACATCGAATGTCAGAGCCTGGCGCTGGATTTCAGGATCTTGCTTCGCACTGTTCCGGCTGTGTTCTCGGGAAAAGGCGCGTGCTGATGAAAAACGTATTGATCTGCCCCTCGCCCAGAGCGGCTATCCCTTTGCTCTCACAAACCGCTCCGCTGGCGTTGACGCCATTCCTGGGCCAGAGCTTAGTAGAGTATTGGTTGTCGTGGCTTTCACGATCGCAGCGCGGCGAGGTTTTGCTGTTGGCACACGATCGGCCCGAGATGTTGGAGTGTGTGGTAGACGAAGGAACGCGATGGGGGTTAAATGCCAAGGTCGTGGTTGAATCGCGCGAGTTGACTCCGGCAGAAGCGCGATTGAAGTACGGCTCGGACCATGGGGACACGAGGATCGAGCTCATCGACCGTTTCCCTGGAACTACCCTGCCGCTGTTTTCGAGCTACCACGACTGTTTTGCTCGCATACGCGAATGGATGCCGTTTGCTATCACACCCGACCGGGTGGGCGCAAAGAGGGTGCAACCCGGAGTCTGGGTGGGATCGCATTCCCATGTCTCTTCCGAGGCGCAACTGCACGCGCCGTGTTGGATAGGTGACCGTGTGTTTGTTGGACCACGCGCCGTGTTGGGTCCGGGAACTGTCATCGAGGATGGGTCATTCATCGAGCCGGGGGTCGAGATAGTGGATAGCGTAATCGGGCCAGATACGTTTGTGGGTTCGTTGGCGCGACTGTCAAATTCGTTCGCCTGGGGCCCGCAACTGGTAAATTGGAAGCTGGGATCTGTAACGCTGGTGCCAGACGCGTTTTTGTTATGCGCCTTGCGGCCACCGAAACGGTATCGGACGCGCGGGTGGCTGGCGCGGGTGGCGCATCAGTACGCAAAAAACAAAGAGGAGGCGTTCCTGGCCTGGAAACACCTGCTACTGCACAAAGGGGGCTAAATAATGAGCGTGACAATGGACCGTATCGCACCGATTGACTTGGAGACCCTGAGCACCCGGACTCAAACGGAGCTGGAAACGGCTGCGTTCATACAGCGATCCTTCCTGCAAACTAAAATCTCCGCACCGGATGGTTTCAGCGTCGCAAGTTTCTGCCGGAGCGCGCACGCGATTGGCGGAGATTTCTTCGAGGTTAGCCAGGCGGGGGACGGGCTTTGGTGGCTGGCAATTGCGGATGTGATGGGTAAAGGCGTGCCCGCCGCTCTCTTGGCCACAGGCTTGGGCCCGCTCTTGCGTTCGTTAAAGGAGCATAGCGCAGGTCCCGGTGAACTGCTGGCCAAGTTGAACCGGTTGTTATTTCCGGAGCTGTCTGAAGTGGACACGTTCATCACGGCGCAAATCGTATTGGCGGATCTGCGCCGGAGGGAATTGCGGGTGGCAGGTGCGGGTCACTGTCCTCTGCTGGTGGTGGAGCCCGAAGCTGGAACAAAATTGGTGAAATCGACGGGCCTGCCTCTGGGTGTTGAACCCGATGGAATTTTCCCCGAGGTTCGGACGCGGCTTGATTCGAAAGCCGGCATGCTCCTCTACACTGACGGCGTTACGGAGGCGCAAGATGAAAACGGCCGCCGCTTCGGCCAGGAACGACTGGAATCGTTGATCCTCCTGGCGGTCCACCACAACCTGGTGGCGGACGAAATCAAAGATACTTTGGTGACCGAGTTGGATTCATTTCGCGGCAGCGCTCCGGTGAGCGACGACCAAACATTTGTCGTCCTGACCGAAGCAAGCACGCTGGACGTTGTGCTGCGTCCTTCCGACGCGTTGTGCCTCGCCAGCTAGGCGCGCCCTTCGCGTCCGGTGCTGGCGCTGAAGATGCGCCGCTTTTCGAAGTACCGTCAACTTTTGCCTTCCCTTTTTCGCGCCATCTTTTATGCTAGAGGCGTGACTGCCGAAACATTCCGACAGGAAATCTCCGAGGCAATGAAGGCTTACGATAAACATGTCGTTTGCCTGGATAAAACGCCGGAAGAATTTCACGCTTCCCTGATTCGCTTGTTGGAAAAGGCAATCAAGGCGTACGACAGTCGCGGTCCGCAGCTACGGCATGGCATCGCACTGGATCGGCAAGTCACAGTGATTCTCAGCCAGAACGAGACTGCCAGGCCGCTGTGCGGGATATATTTCAACCTGCATTCGCCGTACCAGAAGGCGTCGGCACCAAGGCCGGCCAAAGCCATCCGCGAGCCTATAAGCGGCAGTGCCGAAGAGTAGAAATTCATCAAGAGGTTAGCCGAATCTTCAAGCCTGAGATCCTTGTATCCAGGAATTCGAGATCCTCTAAGGCGGTCAGGGACAGCTTATGGCTGCCCCTGACCATTCGGCCACCGAGATGATCCTGGAAGGGCTGTAAGCCGAGTTTTGTCTGCCCCAATAAAGGGGGAGAGGATCATTTGTCTTAGCAGCCAGTACCCGGGACCTGATCCGGCGCAGAAATAAATTCTGCCCGGACTGGGAGCGGGCCGCTCCGCGGTCCCCTATTTGGCCTTGCACCCGATGGGGTTTTCCGTGCCTCGTTGCTTACGCTCCGAGCGGCGGGCTCTTACCCCGCCTTTTCACCCTTACCGATAAAACCCGTGAGAGTTCGACCGGCGGTATATTTTCTGTGGCACTTTCCGTCGGGACACCTCGCGGTATCACCGCCCGTGTGTATCCACGATTAAAATCGCGGTTACACGGCATCGCGCCCTTTGGTGTTCGGACTTTCCTCCTCCTCGAATTGCTCCGAGGAAGCGATCCTCCGCCCTTCCAAAATCGCGCAGAATATACTCACATCGGCAGCATCGCGCAACCGGGCCGTTATTAAGTGTCGGCGACCTGGCCGGCGCGGTAATCGATCACACGAACTTTTTCCAGTGTAATCAGGCCGCCCTGCATCATTGGGTCGAGCACGGGCAGAAAAGCATTCAGTTTCTCTTCCGAATCGACGATTTCAATGACCAGAGGCAGGTCCATGGAAAGCCGCAGGATTTTAGCGGTATGAAGCCGGCTGGACTTGCCGAAGCCCATAGGCCCGCGCAGAACAGTGGCGCCGGCCAGGTGCAGTTCCCGGGCTTTCAGAACGATGGCCTCATAGAGAGGCTGGTGCTGCCAGCGATCGCTCTCGCCGATAAATATCCGCAGGAGCATGGCATCATGAGGCAAGTGCATATCAATGTCCTTTCAAGGAATTGAGACCCAAGGCCAGGATGTGGCCCAGCCAGACACTTATAAGGCAAAGCACAACCGAGAGCACGATATTGGCGGCCGCGCGGAACCATTGCCCGTCCTCTGCCAGGCTAAGCGTCTGAAGACTAAATGAGGAGAAGGTTGTGTATCCACCGCAGATGCCCCACATGAAGAACTGGCGAAAGGATGCGGAGGCCAGCCACCGGCCCTCGGTTCCTGTAGCCGTGGCAAATGCTCCGATGATGAAACAACCGGTAATATTGACCACGATCGTGCCCCAGGGGAATTTCTCACCTACCGCATGGGCCAACCAACCGGAAAGGCCCCAGCGAGCCAGGCTACCGAGGCCGCCACCAATGAAGATCCAGAGCGCGTCCAACATCTGAAATTGCGAGGCGTGAGGATGACTGGCCAGCAGTGGCACAGCAATACAATTTGACTAAAGACGCCGACGGGATGCCCGCGCTGCCCGTAATGTCGATGCGGCGGACCAGGCGCAGATTGTGTTGGGAGGCATGGCCGTGCTAATGTGGCCGCCTTGAAGAAACAGTCCAGGCGTTCAAGCAGCCCAGGTTCCCGACCGCCATCGGCCGCACCAAACGAGTCGCAGACTCGGAGTATTCCGCCCGTGCGTCGATGGGCGTTTCGGATCTTCACAGTATTACTGGCGCCGTGTGTACTTCTGGGGGGATTGGAAGGAGCTCTGCGACTGGCTGGATTTGGTTATTCCACGGTGCTGTTCAAGCCGATGCAGATAGGCGGGCACGAATATTTGATCGAGAATGATAGTTTCAGTTACCGCTTTTTTCCCTCGGAGCTGGCGCGCGTGCCCAACCCAATTCGAATGGAACCGCACAAGGCTCCCGGCACTTATCGCATATTTATCTTAGGTGAGTCGGCGGCAATGGGCGATCCCGAGCCGGCTTTCGGAGCAGGCCGCTATTTGGAGATGCTGCTGCGCGAACGCTTTCCAGAGGTGCATTTTGAGATCGTGAACGTGGCCTTCACCGCCATTAACTCGCACGTGATATTGCCTATCGCTCGCGAATGCGCTGCCCAGGCGGGAGATCTCTGGATCATTTACATGGGCAACAATGAAATGGTCGGACCTTTCGGTGCGGCGACCGTGTTCGGCCCGAAAGCACCGCTCATGGCATTCGTGCGGCTCAGCCTCGCCATTCAAAAGACACGTGTGGGTCAATTGTTGACAGCGATTACGCGCAAAATGCGTTCCCGCCCAGAAAATCTAACTACCTGGGGAGGCATGCAAATGTTCGTCGCGAACCGCGTGGCACCAGGCGGTGTTGCAAGAAACAAGGTCTATCGCAACTTCGATCGGAACCTCCGTGACATCCTCGCTGCCGGCCGGGCGAGCGGGGCAAATATCCTTCTGAATACGGTAGCGGTGAATCTGAAGGATTGTCCGCCGTTCGCGTCGTTTGTTGATACGAATCTCCCAGCCGAGACACGAACGCAATTCCAGCGGTGGTTCGACCAGGGCCGCGCGCTTGAGACCGATGGGAAATTCGCCGAAGCTGCATTGGCTTACGGGCGAGCCTCGGCGTTGAATACGCAATTTGCCGAAGCCGAATTCCGGTTGGGTGGCTGCGAGGCGCGGTTGGGTGACGGCAGCGCCCGGGATCATTTTCAAAACGCCTGCGATCTGGACGCCCTGCCCTTTCGCACCGACTCGCGACTCAACACAATTATTAGGCAGGCAGCCAGCGATGTTGGTGGAACTAACATGCGTTTTTTGGACTCCGCCCGTTTGCTCGTCACCAACAATATGGCCGGGGTTCCCGGCCAGGAAACCTTTTACGAGCATGTGCACTTTAATTTCGATGGCAGTTATCGGCTGGCGCGACTTTGGGCCGAGCAGGTGTCGGCGCTGCTGCCGTCGCGATTCACTCAAAACGCCACCGAATCATGGGCATCGCAAGCTCTCTGCGAACGACACCTTGGACTGACCGACTGGAACCGGCTGATCGTCGTTAAAGACATCCAGCACCGGATGGAGCAACCACCGCTGAGCGGTCAGTCCAACAATTCTGAACGCCTTGAAACCCTGCGCCGTTGGGAAGCAAACCTGCGGCACGCCATGGATCCCGCGGGCTCTGCCGCGGCTCGCCAAATTTATCGGGAAGCTATCAAGCGTTCGCCCGACGACTATTGTTTATACGAAAGTTTTGGCAGTTTTTTGGCCGCGGGCGGAGACATCGCGGGCGCGACCGCTCAATGGCAACGCGTTCGGGAACTTGTTCCGGAGGATTACCTGGCCAACTTCAGGGTCGGCGAACTTCTCGCTCAACTTAACAAGCCGGCAGAGGCGGAGGCGGCTCTGCTCGAAGCCTCGCGCCTCCGACCGTTCCTGAACGATGCCTGGACGGAATTGGGCAAGGTCTACTCCAATCAGGGTCAGTACCAACTTGCGCTAAAGCAGTTCGAACATGCGCTTGCACTGCAACCGCTCGATGTCGAGGCCTGGTTTCAATCGGGCATCGCGCTCTCGAAATCAAATCACCGATCCGAAGCGGTGGAGCGCTATCGCCGGGCGCTGCGCATCAATCCTGGCTTTTGGCAGGCTCACTTTGAGTTGGGAGGGCAACTCGGGTTGCAAGGAAACATTGCTGAAGCAAAACGGGAACTCGAACAAGCCGTTCAACTCCAGCCCGGATTTGCTCCGGCTCATTTGAATCTAGGCGTGGCCCTGATGAAAGAGAGACAATGGGATTCGGCGGCCAAGGAATTCGAAGAAGCCCTGCGCCTGGATCCGGCTAATCAACAGGCGCCCAATTATCTGGCGCAAGTCAACGCGCTTCGCAGCACACGGCAATAAGCGCTCCAAACATACCAGCTTCCGCGTTCGAGCCTGGCCTCCGAACTTCTATCCATGAAAAGGCCCGGCCCGGGACATGCGAACGGCGCGCGGCCCGGGCCAGGCGGTTTTGTGCAAGCAGTATTCCGGCGGGTTTACTGCTTGAGTAAGCGGAAGAACGATTGTCCGTTGGCGGTCGATACGTTGGTCGCCGTGACCGAACCATTGCTGGACGGGTTAAGGGTACCTGTCCAGTTGGCGCCGTCCGTTTCTGGATGCTCCTGCCAAACCACCGGCGGGTTCAGGCTCGAAGCGCTTTGGAGATGAACGCCGGGCCGTCCGAGGAACGAAACCGTCGCATGCCCTACGGTGCTGTGAGTGGCAGTCAGGTTGCCAAACGAAGGTTCGACCGGCGGGCTCGAACTGAAGACATCCATCGGGAATTCATAGGTCCCGGTGGCAGTGGAGCGGATATACCGTGTGTGGTTGGCGCCTGTCGGTCCTTCGTTGTCCGAACCATTGATGCTGTACTTGTAAATCTGCCCCACGGGGCTGTTCTTCGGCACCAGGATCTGAACTGAATAGAGTTCGCTGCCTACTGGATTGTTGGTCAACATCGGCAAGCCGATATTCCATGCGGTAAATCCATTCGGCACGCCATTGATGAAGACTTGATCCACAGCGGGATCGAACGTATGCGCATCGGTTCCTACTGCGTTGGTCATATTGACCGTGAAAGTCACCAGTGTATCCGCAGGCAGCAGGTCACCTGGATCAACATTATTGAAGAAGACCACCGGCAGCACATTGTTGGTGCCGCTAATGATCTTCATAGTTCGGTTGTTGGCCATGGTTTCCCACCCGCCGTTCGATTCATTGGTCGCCCAGAACTTGTACTGCTCGGTTGCGCCAATCCCGTCGACCAGCCTCACCACGGTTTTGTAAATATTCGTGTTGGCGGCTGTTAAGTCATTGGTGCACAGAATTTGCTGATTTCCCCAACTGTTAAAATTCCCGCGCAACTCCACCACGTCGCCATTCGCCGGATTGTAACCTCCGTTAATGATTTGCGCAGTCATGTCCACCTGGAAGGTCGTGTAATTCGTAGCAACCGGTGAATAGGGCAAGTCATTGAAGAATATGATCGGCAAACGCACCGTTGCATTGGAGGTAGTTGTCAGGCTCATGAAACGATTATTGTTGTCCAGATTATCAGAAGTAGCCCCATTCGGGCTTTCCCAATTGGCGCCTGTATCAATAAAGAACTTGTAATCAAAATTCTGGCCGGGCGCTCCGCCGATGTCGAACGTGGCGACATATACATTCGAGGTTACCAGGCCGAATTGGTTCGTTCGCAGAATGGTGGGATCATTGGTCATGAGCGCGGCTGCCCCGGTGGACCAGCCATTGAATCCGCCCGGCACGTAAACGCCTGAGCTCCCGGGAACAAAAGCGCCTGTGTTGATCTGCTGCGCCAGGTCCACCTGGAATGTTACAGTGTTCGTGAAGGGATCGGAATAGGCGCCATAATATGCAGCCGGCGTGGTCACGCTGGCGCCGCTGGTCGACGGGAGCAATAGCCACCGGTTGTGGCTGCTCTCAAATGTCCCGTTGGGCTCGATCACATATTTAAACCCAATCGATACGCCGTTGGTTGGGATATCGATCGTCGTGCTCCAGATATTGGAAGTAGCCGAGGTCGGATCGTTTGTCATTGGTGCGGGCGTCCAGTTATTAAACGTGCCGGCCACGGACATCGTCTGGGTGGTGGGGTCGAATAGATTGTAAGTTAGGTACCAGGCCATGTCGACCTGGAACTTAACTAACGAATTGGCCGTCGCCACCGCAGCGCCGCACAATATCAAACCGGCGGTGAGCGCATACCGCATTGATTTGGGGGTGTTTTTGAGATTCATAGGTTCACTTAGCGATGTTTTTCGGATCACTACGCGCCATTTATATTAACCTGCGCTTCTTTTGGGCACCGCATGTTTGTGCGGTGGGCGGACGGCGAGCGTTACCCGCTCACGGCGGCGCGTCAGGGCTCCCCGCGCAGGTACTTCACTACCGCCTCGGTCCGGGAATGAACGTGCAGTTTTTCATACACGGTCCGGACGTAGCTCCGGACCGTGTCAATGCTGATGCTCATTCGTTCGGCGATCTCCTTGTAGGCGTAGCCATTGGCGAGTTGATCGAGGAACTCCTTTTCGCCCGGCGTAAGGCGTGAGATGGCCGATTGGCTTTGGGTTGGCCCCGACAAGAACTGCACGACCCGGCGCGCGAGTTGCGGGGTCATGGGCGAACCGCCCGCATGGACATCGCGAATGGCTTCTATGAGCTTAGCCGAGGCGGTGCGCTTCAGCAGGTAGCCGCTAGCGCCGGCACGAAAGGAATTGAACAGCGAATCGCTATCCTCGTACACTGTCAGCATGAGGAATTGCACTTCCGGGGTAGCCGCTTTCAGTTGGCGAACGCATTCGACCCCGTTCAAGCCGGGCAGATTAATATCCATGAGCACGACGTCCGGCAGTCGGCGGGGGATTTCCTTCAGAGCGGTTTCGGCGTCCGGGTAATCGCCGGCCAGCCGCAGCGCCGGAGCGCGTCGAATCAGGGCCGCCAGACTTGTGCGGATACCTTCATCGTCCTCAACCAGGGCAACTTTTATCGGCATGTCATCGGCAAGTCGGGCGCTCACGCCCCCGTTTTCGCATACCCTGCGCGCGACTCACAACCGCATGAATGTGCGGCCCAAGTCAGTGAAAATCAATCATGGGGTAAAGACCCGACCAAGTTTGTCATTTGAAATCGTGCGACTATAGGCGATTTTCACGCCGTACGACCGCCGCCAAAGGAACCAGAACCAATAGGAGAAAGAAGTATGCGAAAATTGTTAACTCTGGTTTGTGTCACAGCGACCCTCGTGCTCGCCACGAAAACCGCCAACGCCCGCGAGACCGATATGGCTGCCGTGGGTTGTGACGCTGTGTTTGGGCGTCCGCTCTGTTTCGCCGCGACCATCGTGGGCAGCGCGGTATTTTTGGTAAGCCTGCCCGTGGCGGCTACATCACACAGCGTGCATTCCAGCGCCGAAGCCCTGGTTTTGAAGCCCGCCCGAGCTACTTTCACCCGGCCCCTCGGTGACTTCGATTATCATCCCTCGAAACAGGAGATGGCCAAGCGTCAGAAATCACACAAGCACTCCCGGGACTAAGTCTGCCCAACAGCCAAATTCCGAAGGTGGCAGTCGGGTGTCAAACCCGGCTGCCATGGAAACTGAACAGGCCCTCCCATCGGCTTCGTTCTTGCGATCGCAAGTTGATCGAGGACGAGGACGAAGAACGACGACGAGGAGGACTTTCGTACCTCGAAGACCCGCGTTTTTCGTGGGCACCAATTGTTTCCACGACCCAGTTCCGCCTTGAAGTCCCGTCCGTGGCTTTTAGCTTGGCCGGGTGACTGTAGAAGAACCGCCGAGCGTCACCGTGGTGATTGCCGCCAGGCCGGGCCAAACGGAGGTCAAGGCTTTGTCGGCCAGCCGCGCGCTCGACTATCCCCCTGCTTTGCTCGAAATCATTGTCGCGCGTGGCCGTCAACCATCAGCGCAGCGGAATCAGGCCATGCGCGCGGCGCGCGGCAAGCTGATCTACTTTCTCGATGACGATTCCGTGCCCGCTCGTGGCAACCTGAAGCGCGTGGTCAGTTGGTTTAGCGAACCGGCGGTTCAAATGGTTGGCGGGCCCAACCTCTGTCCAGGCGACGCTCCGCCACTGGAACGATTATTTGCGCTCGTGCTCGGCAGTTGGCTGGCCTTCGGCCCGAGCCGCGCTCGGTACTTGCCGGTGGGGCAAGCCCGGCCGAGCAGCGAAAAGGAACTCATCCTCTGCAACCTAATAGCGAAGCGCGACCCGATGCTGGCGTTGGGTGGGTTCAACGAAGCGCTTTACCCGAACGAAGAAAACGCGCTCATGGACCAACTCCAGGAAAAGGGCGGCAAGCTGTTTTACGACCCCGAGTTTGTGGTCCACCGCCGGCCACGCTCGTCACTCAAGGCGTTTGCCAAAATGCTTCTGACTTACGGCCGCGGCCGGGCCGAGCAGTTCCGGGTGCACCCCACGTTGGGTTCCGCTTTGAACTTCGTCCCCCCGCTCTTTTGCCTGTACCTGCTGTCGCTGTGCCTCATTTCCTGGATCGGAGCGTTGCTGCTGGCACCCCTCGCGTTTTATGCATTTGCATTGCTGGTCCAGGCAATGCTCCTGGTGAAGGTCGGTGGCGTGTTCCGGAGCATCGTAGCGATACCACTCATCTTTGCCAGCCACGTGCTTTATGGACTTGGTTTCTGGCGGGGACTGTTCCTGACGAAGTTGGACACGTCGCACGCGCAGCCGTCAGCGGAAGTGGTGCTGGAAAAAATCCCGATCGAAGGAGTTGGCAAATAGTCTGTGAAGAACGCGGTTTGGACAAAAGCCCTAAAAGCGTGCGCTGTTCCAGAGCGGGCCAGTCATTTCCTCGATCTGCTGGCGGCAACTGACGCGAAGGCTAAGCTGCAGAGATTTAACGACGTCTCGGCACGGATCCTTGCCGCGCTGTTCAGCGGGTCACAGGCATTGAGCAACGCCCTGGTGCGGCATCCAGACTGGTTGAGCGTGCTCGAACCGGAAGCGCTGCGATTCGCGCGCCGCAAGCAGGGATTCAGCCACGAATTGCAGCAGCATTTTCGGCTGTTGCTCGAAGCGGGAGACCACGCGACGGCAATGGCCAGGTTGCGCGAGTTCAAAAATCGCGAATTGCTGCGCGTAGGGGCGCGCGATTTGGCGCGCCTGGGCAAAACGTCGGAAATCATCCAGGAGTTGTCGGATCTTGCCGACGTGTGCCTGGAGGCGGTGTGGGATCTGTGCTGGCAACAACTGGCGCAGCGCTACGGCCAACCCTATCACCTGGACGCGTCCGGTCATTGGCAGGCGACTGTTGGTTGTGTAATCGGCCTGGGCAAACTAGGCGGCCAGGAACTCAATTACAGCTCCGATGTCGACGTGATCTTCGCATACAGCGACGAGGGCGAAGTCTATCGGGAGCCGCCGCAAACGCTGGGGCGGCAGCCAGAGAAGGGAGAGACCCCATCAAAACGCTCCACTGCCTCGAAACGGCACACGTCCGGCACAACTCCCCTGCCCCGCCCGGTCCTCAAGAATCATCAATTCTTCAATCGGTTGGCGGAAGCCTTCATTGCCGAAGTCACTCGGATGGCGCCCGAAGGCACACTTTATCGGATTGATTTGCGGCTGCGCCCGGAAGGCAACGTCGGCCCGCTTAGCCGGGCGCTGGCGAGCTTTGAAAACTATTACGCCCAGTGGGGCCAAACCTGGGAACGCATGATGTTGATCAAGGCGCGCGGTGTCGCCGGCGACCAAACGTTGGCGGCGGAATTTCTGGAATTGATTCAGCCGTTCCGCTATCCGCGTTCGATCAATGAAAGCGTCTTGCGCGAAATAGGCACGATGAAAGATCGCATCGAAAACGAAGTGGTTCGGGCGGGCGAACTGGAGCGCAACGTCAAGCTCGGGCGTGGTGGCATTCGCGAAGTCGAATTCATCGTCCAATCGCTGCAACTGTTGCACGCAGGACGCCAACCGTTCCTGCAGGGTGCGCAAACCCTGCCGGTCCTCGACAAGCTCGTGCAATACGAACGACTGCAGGCTGAAGCCGCAAAGGCGCTGCACGTCTCCTATTGTTTCCTGCGCGACGTTGAGCATCGCGTACAGATGGAAGATAACCGCCAGACCCATACGGTGCCGTCGGAGCGCTCGGCGCGCGAGCGCCTCGCTCGCCTCATGGGATTTCCCGTCATGGGGGCTTTCGACATAGCGCTGGCGAACCATATGGGCGGTGTGCGTGGCCTGTTCGAAACCTTGCTCAGGAGCGAGGTGCCATCGGGGCAGTCGGCCTCGCCGCATCCGCGCGAGTTCGACGGAGCGGAGGCAGAATGGAAAGCGCTGCTGCTGCAGCACTCTTTCAAAGACGCCGACAAGGCATTTCGAGTTTTGCGGGAATTTGTGGAAGGGCCAGGTTACGTCCATATCTCACCGCGCACGCGGGAATTGGCGTATCAGCTCCTGCCGCGATTGTTCGCTCTATGCTCGAACCAATCTTCGGAATGCACCAAGAGCAGCAGCCGCTGTGTCTCCTCCCTCTCCCCTTCCGAAGGGGAGAGGGCCAGGGGTGAGGGGTCCGTTGTTTCCAGCGTCGACGCCAAGGCCCCGCTCTCAGACCCCGACCGCGTCGTCACCCGCCTCGACAGTTTCATCAACGCTTACGGCGCGCGAGCAACGCTGTTTGAATTGTGGGACAGCAACCCCGGCATTTTCGAATTGCTGCTGCTTTTATTCGATCGTTCGGAATTTCTCGCAGAACTGGCGATTCGCACGCCCGACCTGGTGGACGAACTGGTCACTAGCGGCCGGCTCCGCCAGCGCAAATCCGCCGAGGAGACGCTGCGTGACTTACGTCATGGACTGCGTGATGCCGACCAGCACCTTTGGTTGCGCCAATATCACCAGGCTGAGCTCATGCGGATTGGTTTGCGGGACATTCTTGGGCTGGCCGATTTCGAGCAGTATCTGACCGAGCTTTCGGCGCTCGCGGATGCTTGCTTGCGCTACGCGCTGGAAGTGATAATGCGCCGGCACAAGCTGAAATCGCCACCGTTCACGATTATCGGCTTGGGCAAACTCGGCGGAGCGGAGATTGATTACGGGTCAGATTTGGACATCGTTTTTGTCTGCGATTCCAAGACTAAAAACCTGTCGAAGCTTTCGCGATTGGCGGTTGAGGTAATGGACCTGATCTCGACGCGGACCGAGCAAGGCCTGGTGTTTCACATGGACGCCCGGCTGCGACCGGATGGCGAAAAAGGGCTGCTGGTCAACACGCTGTTGGCGTATCACGATTATTATCGGCACCGGGCGCAGTTATGGGAAATACAGACCCTGACTCGAACACGACCCATCGCAGGCGACGTGAAGGTCGGCGAAGAATTTCAGAAACTAGCTGCGGTGTTGACGAACTTCGCCAAACCAAGTCTGCCGCTGGCGGGTTACGCGGCTGATTGGAAAAGCCGCATCCACCACATGCGTATGCGCATCGAGCATGAGCGAACTCCGCGCGGCAAAAACGACCTGGCGATCAAGACCGGGAGCGGTGGTCTTATGGACGCGGAATTCATAGCGCAGGCATTGTGCATGGAACACGGGTGGCAGGAAGCGAACACGTTGCGCGCGCTCGAGCGGGCTCGCAAAGCGGGCGTTTTGCCCGGTGCCGATGTCCTGGTGGAGAATTACCGCCGGCTGCGGCGTGTCGAAGGCATTCTGCGTCGCTGGAGCTACGAAGGGGAAAGCGTGCTGCCCGACGAACCGGCCCCGTATTTCCGGGTGTCTGTTCGGTGTGGATTTGCTTCGGTGGAGGCCTTTCGCGAGGCCATTGCACAATGGCGGAAGAGCGTGCGTGAGGTGTATCAAACCGTATTTGAGAAGAGTTAGTGTCCAAAAATCGTGCCTCACGCCTCAAGCTGAGTAGGAAATGCTGCTGCGCTGAGCCCAGTCAATTCACTTTGACAGGAAAGGAAATACCAATTTCAATGCAAAACATGCCCCCTTCGACTGCACCAAGGAATCTGTGGTTGATCCTCACTTTTGCCGCCTGTTGCCTATGCTCTTTTGGCCAGACCACTAGCGCCCCGCCTACGCGCGGCGAGATTCTCAAAGGCGCCCTCACCCCCGAACGAACCTGCTACAAAGTCGCGTCCTACCATCTCGACGTGCGCATTGACCCGGGGACAAAGTCGATCAGCGGCTCAAACAAAATCACGTTCAAAACCGTAAACCCCTTCACAACCATGCAGGTGGATCTGTGGAGCAATTTGCCCATCAGCAAAATTGTGTTCGATGACGGGGCGACCGCGCGATTCACGCGCGAACTGAACGCTGTGTTTGTCGAGCTTCCCGAAACCGCGCGCGAGCAAACCACCCATTCGGTGACGATCTTTTATTCCGGTGTGCCCACCGCTGCGCGGCGTCCTCCCTGGGACGGCGGCATCAGTTGGGACCATGATGACGAAGGCAATCCCTGGGTGGTCGTTACCTGCCCCGAGACCGGGGCCAGCATCTGGTGGCCCAACAAAGACCACGCGTCGGCCAAACCCGACACCATGACCATCAGCATCACTGTCCCGCCGGGCCTGGATGAGATTTCCAACGGGCGTTTCCAGGCGCGCACGGTTCTCCCCGATGGCTGGGTCCGCTACGACTGGTTCGTCGGCCATCCGATTGATAATTACTGCGTCACCTTCAACATCGGCAAATATGCGCACTTCAGCGACGAATACGTCAGCGCCGACGGCGAAAAACTCACGCTCGATTATTACGTGCTCCCGAAAAACGTGGAGAAAGCCAAAGTGCAATTCCAGCAGGCCAAAACCATGTTGGCGGTGTTCGAAAAGTATTTCGGCAAGTACCCCTTCTACAGCGACGGCTACAAACTGGTAGAGTGTCCGCATACCGGCATGGAGCATCAGAGCTGTGTCGCCTACGGGAATCATTACCTGGGCGGCTATCGCGGGCGCTCTTCGTCGGCCGTCGGATTGAAGTTCGATTTCATCATTATCCACGAATCGGCGCATGAATGGTGGGGCAACAGCGTGACGATGAAGGACATCGCCGACATGTGG
The DNA here is from genome assembly GCA_964623885.1 of uncultured Verrucomicrobiota bacterium. Classification (GTDB taxonomy): domain Bacteria; phylum Verrucomicrobiota; class Verrucomicrobiia; order Limisphaerales; family UBA8199; genus CAZUVM01. The sequence goes on along the minus strand of CAZUVM010000163.1, from coordinate 9,782 downwards.
ATTCACGAAAGCTTTGGCGCTTACGCCGAGTCCCTCTTTGTCGAAGACCAATATGGTCACGCCGAAGCCATCAAATATATCAACGGCAAGAAAGGTAACGTGCGCAACGACCGCCCGATCATCGGCCAATATGGCCGTTACCAACGGAGCGCCGGTGATATGTACGACAAGGGCCAACTCATCCTCAACACGTTGCGCAGCGCGCTGGACAATGATTCGCTGTGGATTTCCATCCTGCGCGGACTGCAGGACAAATTCAGATACCAGAACGCATCCGCGGATGAAGTGTTCGCGTTCATCAACGAAAGAGCCGGCCGCGATCTTTCTTATTTCTTCGACCAGTACTTCCGTCACGCCAACATTCCCACACTGGCGGTTCAAACGACCAAGGAAGACGACTCCATCACCGCCCGCTATCGCTGGGAAGCGGATGTGGACAATTTCCGGATGCCCATCAAGGTCACCACCGCGCCGGGCAAATATGAATTCATTACGCCAACGATCGATTGGCAAACGACCAAACTGAATGGCATCGCACCGGAGGACTTCAAGGTGGCTGACGATTTATTTTACGTAAACACGCGGCTGCGCTGGTCCTATCTCGATCCGCGCCGGACGGTAGCCGACGTGTTTGCGGCGCGCACGCTAGGCGCGGCCGCAAAACCGCGCGTCCGGATCGAAACCGATTTGGGCAATATCATCGCCGAACTCGATGCTGATCTTGCCCCCATCACCGTCAGCAATTTCCTGCGCTACGCCGAAAACCGATTCTACGACGGCGGCTCCTTCTTCCGCACTGTCACCTCTTCTAATCAGCCGACCAACGCGGTGAAGATTCAGGTGATTCAAGCCGAGGCAGCGCCGACACGCGAGGCCGAGAGCTATGCGCCGATCAAGCTGGAACGGACCCGGGACACGGGCTTGCGCCATCGCGACGGCACGCTCAGCATGGCCCGCGATGGCCCAGATACGGCGACCAGCAGCTTTTCCATCTGCGTTGGCGACCAGGCGGAATTGGATTTCGGCGGGAAACGCAATCCCGACGGCCAGGGCTTCGCCGCCTTTGGCCATGTGGTCGAAGGCATAGGCATCGTGCGCAACATTCACGACTCACCTTCTAGCGGACAGCGTTTGACTCCTCCCGTTCACATCCAGCGCATCATCCGCGTGCGTTGAGTGGATTAAGTCAGGTTGCCCTTTCGCAGCGCCGGAAGCGCTGTCGCTGAACTTCGTAGAGGAACACGGCGGCGGCGCTGCCGACGTTGAGGGAATCGACTCCAGGGGCCATGGGGATGGCGACGGCGTCATCGCACTCCTGCAGAATGGGAGCGGAGATGCCGAACCCTTCACTACCGAAGACGATCAGGCTGTCCGTAAGGAAGTCGGCCTGGGACAAAGCGCGGCCGGTCGCATGCGGATGCGCGGCTACGCACCGCACCCCGGAGGCCTGCAATTGACGGAGGGTGACGGCAAGGCCAGCGGTCTCGATAATGGGCAATTGGAAAACCGTACCCATCGAGCTCCGCACCGCGCGGCGCAGAAACGGGCTGGTGCAGGTTTCGCCAACCAACAGAGCGTGAACACCGAACGCGGCGCAGTTCCGAACCAGCAGCCCCAGGTTTTCCGCGCTGGAAAGACCTTCGGCGGCCGCGAGCAACCACGGGCGAGCGCTGCGCGCCAAAATCGATTCAATGGTTTCCGGCATCGGAACTTTTCCGACCGCCAACAATCCTTGGTACATCGAAAACCCGGTCAGCGTTTCCAAGAGGGCTTTTTCAGCCACGAATACGGCCACATCCTCCGGCCTCGCTTCTAAAAGCGGGGTCAACTCGCGCATCCATTTCTCAGGGAGGAGGACGGAGACGACGGTGAGCCGGCTCTCCAGTAAGCGCCGCACAACCTTTTCACCTTCGGCGACAAAGATTCCCTGCTCTCGATGCTCGTGTTGCCGCCGCATGGTGCGATACGGCTGCAGATCGGGCCGGTCGAAGGAATATATGTTTAAGACATGGAGCATGGGGAGAACACGCAGAGAATTCTAACCTCTAATGGACGCGAATAAACGCGAATTCGTTAGGCAGCGGTTTAAACAATTTCGTAGCTGCAGAAATGCACAGCTTCCTTTCCCTGCACCGGAAAAGGCGAAAAAGAAATTCCGCTCACCCCTGCCGTCGCCCGAGGGGAGAGGGAGAAGCGAAATGGGTCTGGAGAAACGTGGGTCGAGGACGAGGAGGAGAACGAGAACGAGGAGGAGGACGAGGAATAGGTTCACCAAAGGGGCACCTGACGCAAGGTGAGGTGTGGCTCCGTTAAAACGGTTTGGACCGAAGGCGGAGCGACTGGTGTGTGCAGATCCAGGGTTGGGCATGGGACATGTTGCGCCGTCACCTCCAAACGGACATGCGAAGCCCCTAATTGCTGCAAGCGATTGCTGATGACGCGGCGCGCCAATTCAGGCTCGTTGCACTCGCGGCTCAAATGGCCCAAGTACAAATGGCGCAAATTGGCGGACATGATTTCCTGTGCGGCGTCCGCGGCGGCTTCGTTCGAGAGATGCCCGTGCCGGCCAAGAATGCGTTGCTTAAGGCTCCACGGCCGGTGCGGACATTCCTGCAGCATTTTTACGTCGTGGTTGGCTTCGAGAACGAGCACATGAGCGGGGCGCACCCGCTCGAGTACCAGTTTGGTGGCGTGGCCGAGATCGGTCAAAAACCCGACATTCCCCTCAGCGGTGCGGAGCAGAAAACCAACGGGATCCTGCGCGTCGTGGGGAACGCTGAACGTATCGACAGCGATATCGCCGACTTCAAAGCTGCTGCCAGTGCTGAACAGTCGCCAATCGCATTGAAGCCGAAGCTGATACTCGAGAGCTTCCTTGGTTGGGCGGTTGCAATAGATAGGGATTCCAAGTTTCGCGCCGAAAGCCGTCAGGCCCTGGACGTGATCGGAATGTTCGTGGGTGATAAGGATGCCGCTCAGGTTCTCGGGGACCCGGCTGATGGCGGCCAATCGTTTCCGAATTTGACGCAGGCTGAATCCGGCATCGATGAGGATGCGAGTTTCACCAGCTTCCAGAAAGGCGCAGTTACCGGCGGAACCGCTGCCAAGAATCGTCAAACGCACGGACACGCGCAGACGTTACTCGTCGCACAAAAAACGGGCAACGATTTTTCGAATCGGATATGAGTCAGGCAGGAACATCTAAGCCGGCGCGATTCAATAGAAGGGAGCGCGCCCGCCTCGGGCGCAGCGGTTGGCGCCTCCGCCAACCGCATTCCCGCTTCGTCATTTTTACTCACTATTTGGTGAGGCTTGGGCCGATACGAGCCAACCGGCGAGGGCGCCGGTTGGCAGCGCCCGAGGCGGGCACGCTCCCCGAAGGCAACTGCATCGTTCCGGCTAATGCAGAAAGATTGAAGCCAGAAAAATTGCGGATGGAACAGCTTGATTACTCCTGGTCGAACCGAATCGGCCCTCAGCGTTAATCATCGTTCTCAGTTCTTTGCGTCCTGGCGTCTTTGCGTGGAAGAATTTTCTGAATAGAGAAGCGAGCGCGTTGCGCTTTCGGTTCTCAGCGGCTTCCGCTATGCTCAAGGCATGCCGCAGGACCTCGAACATTTGAACCAGCCCGTGATTTCGTATGCACGTAAGGATTTTCCCGAATTGCGGGAAGATTTTACGATTCAACAGGCGCTGGATGCGATTCGCCAGCAGGGCGTGGGCGAAAAGGTGATTTATTTCTACGTCGTTGACGAAAAGGAGACGCTGCTGGGCGTCGTGCCCACGCGAATCTTGCTGACAGCACCGTTGGAAACGCGGCTCGGATCACTGATGATGAAACGCGTGGTGGCGCTGCCGCACACCGCCACTATTCTGGAGGCGTGCGAATTGTTTGTGATGCACCGGTTTTTGGCCATTCCAGTGGTGGACGAGCAAAGACGGATCATCGGCATCGTGGACGTCGGCCTGTTCACGGACGAAGTGTTGGACATCAACGAACGGGAACGGACCGACGACGTTTTCGAGACGCTGGGCTTCCGGATTTCGCAAGTGCGATCCGCGACGCCGAGTCGGGCGTTTCGGCTGCGCTACCCGTGGCTGCTGGCAACAATTGGGAGCGGGACGGTTTGCGCGTTGCTGGCGAGCGCGTTTGCAACAACGATTGCCAAAAGCCTGGTTCTTGCTTTTTTCCTAACCCTGGTACTGGCGCTCGGAGAAAGCGTGAGCATCCAATCCATGGCTCTGGCTGTGCAAGCGCTACGGTCGGCGACACCGTCCTGGCAATGGCTGTTGCGGGCGCTAGGCCACGAAGCTGCGACCGCGTTACTGCTGGGACCGGCCTGCGGCGCCGTGGTCGTGCTGGTGATCTGCGTATGGCGCGGCATCGGGGCGGCGGCATTCGTCATCGGTGGCAGCATCGCGGTGGCCCTTTTTGGTGCGTGCCTGTTCGGGCTCCTGGTGCCGGCCGTTCTGCACTGGTTAAAGCTGGACCCGCGAATCGCGGCCGGTCCGGTCACGCTGGCGGTAACGGACGTGTTTACGTTGCTTTGTTACTTCGGCCTGGCGGCAGCGTTGCTGTGAAGGACGCCAGGCAACGCAGCGGATTAACTTACGGGGATCAACGAGACGCGTTCGCCTTTGTCGTTCCGCGTAATTCCCTGCGCGTGCGGGTCCAGGGTGAGCACGCCATCGACGAGAAAGGCGTAGCGATGATGGCCGTGCTTGAGCTCAACATTCAGCAGCCAGGAATGATCCGGCATTTGACGCATCGGATTCGACGCCGGGTTCCATTGATTGAAATCGCCCACGAGGCTGACTGCCCTGGCCTGGGGCGCATGGCAGATAAAATTGATCGCACGAAGCGGCTTCTGGTAATTCAGCGAGCGCATACAAATTCTCAACCGGGAAGCTCAAGCGATCAAACGCCACCGAACTCCACGCCCAAGTTCAGGGCGATGGCGAGAAAGTTCAAGTCCGAATCCACCCTGGCTTATCAGGCCAGCAAGTTTTCGAGCACAGTCAGAGCCGTCCGGCGCACCTGCTCGGACTTCGCTTCCAGCGCCCGGTACTGTTCGATCCATCCTTTGCGCGACTGGTTCCTCTCGCGCCACAGCGCTTTGAGCACCCGCTCGGCGCGCTCGACCTGTTGAATCGCCGAAGCGACCGATTCTTTCCCGTGCGGCAGGTCGGAAACATGCCCGACAAAGAATCGGCTGATGCGCTTTTTTGTAAACACCGCCTGCAGCAGCATCACCACCGTTTGTTCATAGGGGTACCAACGTTGGCTCAGCACTTCGCCGAGGAAATTGTGGCTGATGGCAAAGAATTCCGAGCGCGGCCGCTCGGTGAATTGCCGGATTTCCTGCGACTCAACGGGAAACCAATTGTAGAGCAAAGCGAACGTGCCGTAGGTGTCAATTAATTGCTTCGGATTGGCGTGATCGGCGGCAATTTCGCCAATGCAAAGGTCCTGGTCCAATTCCAGAATGATTTCCGGCAAATCGTGCAGACCGCCGAGAACCCGTTGTCCAACCGGCGTGCCGTAATTGAAATCGCCCGGGATCAGCCAGTACACATCCTCCTTCGAACCTCTCTCAAACGCCGCTCCCAGGCCCGCATACCACATCTGGCATGTATCCACATACCAGCCATCCAAAATCTCGCAGTGTTTCGCGACCGTGCCTTTGCGGAAATCCAGAAAGGTCCGATTCTGCCGGTTGGAAAAATAAGTCTTCCGGTCCATAACCGTAAGCGGCCGGGCATAACGGTCGGAATCGTCGGCCAAGCCACTCACCCAACCGTAGAGTGCTTCCAGATCGGAATAATCCGCCGGTTGCTTGAATGGATAAATGATGACTGGATGAATGGTTCCGGTGAACTCTTCCATCGACGTGGCTGCGGCAAGCTCCGCCCGGGTTTCCACCGTCGCTTTCGCCGTCTTCGTCATAGGCAGGGTTGTATCGGGCGCGGTCAATTGGCGCGCAAAACGCCTGCGAGCCCCGTGCCGGACGGATAAGCTCGCGGGACGGGTTTAGGCTACCGCCGTAAGAACACATTGACAAGCAGCAATTGCGGATCGGTGGAAACGCGAACGGTAGAGAATGGTAGGGACGCCGTCCTCGGCGTCCCAAATCTGATGCCGCTAAACCTTCAGTCGTCCATGCGCACGTCCCGGCGAGAATCTTTCTTCGCTGCATGGTGCGACTTGTCCGCGAGCAAACGCTGTTTAGCGCGGCGGCTGCGCCGGCGTTTTTGCCGTCGTATCTTCTCGATACGCGCGCGTTCGGCCGCCACGTAGCCGCGGCGTTGCGCTTCCAACTTGTCGAGAAGCAGCCTGCGGGCGATGAAACGATTGAGGCCTTGTTGGCGGGTCTCCTGGCACTTCACTTGTAACCCGGTAGGCCGATGCAACAACATCACGCAGGTGGAGGTTTTGTTCACGTTTTGGCCGCCGTGCCCGCCGGAGCGGACGAAAGTTTCCTCGAGGTCACTTTCACGGACGCCGAGCGCAGCCATGCGTTGCGCCAGTTGCGCCTGCTTTTCAGGGACGACAGGAAATCCGCTCATACGAGTGCAGGTTATCAAACCGGAACCACGACGTCCATCAACAGCCAGCAAACTCGGCAACGGCGAACAACCGGCAACGATTGTCCACCATTTTGATGACATTGTTCAGATACACAGATAAGCTAATTTGATGGTGGCTGATCCATCAACCTATGACCCGGCCAACTCAGAGTCGCAAGCCTTGCCAGGCGTTTACCCTAATTGAATTGCTGGTGGTGATTGCTATCATCGCGATTCTGGCCGCCATGCTTTTGCCGGCCTTGTCCAAAGCAAAAATCCGGGCGCAGCGGCTGCAGTGCGCCTCCCAACTGCGGCAACAGGGACTGGGTATCAGCCTGTTTGCCAACGACCAAAACACTCACCTGCCCGCGGTGTATCGCACGGGGGACTATCAATACCAGATTACCTGGGACGACTATATCCACCGCTACATCGGCGGGGTTGATTCGGACGATGATTTAATCCTCGGCATAACGAACCCGGAAAAAGTGCCGAAGGTACTGAAATGTCCGGCGGATAAGATCGAGGTTTCAATTGCCTGGGGCGCATTTGCCGCGCGGCGCTCCTATTCAATGAACTTTGGGGGCTTCATGGACCTGGACGCCGGTGGCGCGATGCCGCCGCCGAGTTTCGGCGTCGGGCTTTATATCAAGCACAATAACGGATCGGTCCCGCCCTGGGATCCACCGGGCTACAAGACAAGCGCGGTCCAGGACAATTCCGGCACCATTCTGCTCACCGAACTGCCCAACGGCGAAAACATGGCCGGAAACGATTGGCCGTCTTTCTGCGCCGGCCCGGTCAACTCCGGCGTGAATTTTCCCGGTTTGACGCCGGACTGTTTTCAAATCGGTTCCTCGCAATACAACTACGGTTCCGTGTCGTATGGCCTGCACGCCGGTCGGTTCAATTACCTGTTTCACGATAACCACGTTCAAACTTTGAAGATCACCGAGACCGTCGGCACCGGCACGACAAACGCGCCCCGTGGGATGTGGACGATGCGGGCCGGAGATTGAGAGCGGTTTGAAAAACCAATAGAGCTTGCCGCTCGACCACGGGGCATTACTGTGGCGCTGTGAAATTGCTCTTCATAGGGGATGTGGTGGGTCAGCCCGGCCGGCGGGCGGTAAAGGAACTGGTCCCAAAGATTCGCGAAGCCCATCACGTCGATTTGGTTATTGCCAATGGAGAAAACGCCGCCGGAGGGTCAGGCATTACCGTGAAAACAGCCGAGGAGCTTTTCTCGGCCGGGGTGGATGTAATCACCAGCGGGGATCACGTTTGGGATCAAAAGGAGGTGTATGAATTGCTGGATCGCGAGCCGCGTTTTTTACGTCCGCTTAATTATCCGCCGGGCACGCCGGGACACGGCAGCACGGTAGTTGAGACTCCCAGCCGCGCGTCGGTGGGAATCGTTAATTTGCAGGGGCGCACGTTTATGGCTGCATTGGAAAACCCGTTTCCGATGGCATTGACGGAAGTGGAGAAACTGCGCCGCACCACGCAAGTCGTATTCATTGATTTTCACGCCGAGGCGACTTCCGAGAAGATGGCGCTGGCGCGTTTGCTGGATGGCCAGATCAGTGCCCTGGTCGGCACACACACGCATGTGCAGACGGCCGACGAACAGGTTTTCCCCAAGGGCACAGCTTTTCTGTGCGACGCCGGGTTCACCGGTCCGCATGACAGCATTATTGGACGCGAAACCGGGCCGATCATCAAGCGCTTCATGACGAATATGCCACAGCGCTTCGAAGTCGCCAAAGGGCGGATCATGCTGCAAGGCGCCTTGATCGACATCGAGGAGCAAAGCGGCAAAGCAGTGAAGATCCAGCGGGTTTCGGAACCGCTGAACGGAACTTAGAGCAAAAGTTCTGTAGCGCAGGCCTCCGAGCCTGCCTTATCGCAGGCTTCCCGGCCTGCGAACCCCTGAAGCAGACGCTGTTATCCAGCTCTGGCCGACTCGGAGGTCGGCGATACAGCAGGCTCGGAGGCCTGCGCCACGGGTGGGCGATGTCCGGACGCTTCGGGAGGCCCGCGGCTAGGGTTTTAGTCGATCTCAGGCGCCTGGATGCCCAGGGCATCGGCAAGATCCAGCAAATGTTCCTGCTCCTGAACGATAATTCCGCGCAACACCTCGCCCAACGCGAACTCGCCCATGGCATCGGCCTGTCGGATGCGCTCCCGATAATTCTGAATTGTTACACGCTCGTTTTCGAGATCGAACCGCAACAGCTCGCGTGGATCGTTGGACAGTTTTACGTCATTAGGACGCACCGTCGGCTGGCCGCCAAGGTAGTCGATCTGACGGGACAGCTTTAAGGCATGACTCAACTCCTCCGTGGCATGCTGCTCCAATTCGGCGGCAATATCCAAATAGGCAGCACCCTTCAGAATCTGACTGTAGACCGTATAGGCGATAATCGCCTGATACTCACGCGCGAGGTCCTCATTCAGCAAATCGACCATTTCTTCGCGAGTAATCTTTCCATATTCAGTTAAGACGGCTGTACTCATATTCTCCTTTGCCGGCTGGACCGGCAATCGAGCCGGCACAGCCTGGTAAGAGAACTTCGCAGAAATCGGCAGCGACTTCAACCTGCTGGAGGGCCGAAGAAGAGGAACCTGCTTTGCGGGTATCACCCCATTACAAATAGTTCCGCTCCAGCATGGACTTGATGTTCAGGTCTGGAGGAATCTGACTAGTTCCGAGCGGATCTGCTCCAAACGCCGCCGATCCGTCTCGCGTTTGGCATAGAGGAGCTGTGCCAATTCCGGCGTGAGCTTCAAGTGCGATTGGGCGTAATTCTGGATCTTGAGGTCCATCATCTCCTCGAGCAACCGAATCAAGTTTTCTGCAGTCATGTGCGGCAAATGTGCTACCCGGCACCCACCGTCCCACGCGCCAGGCTTTGAAAGTTTGGAGACAGCAGGTGTTAAGCCACCAAACGGCTCACTAAAGACCGAGGGTATTCAGAGGATGGCATTTGAAGATGTCCATTTGCGGGACAGTAAATGGCGCCACTCCAACTATGCCTGAACGTTGGAAGATATTTACTCCGCGAGGAACAGGCGCCGTGCGCCAAAAGTAACTGTTACCCGAGGAGGGGTATCGTTGTGCCAAAAGGGTGTTACCCAGTGGCTCTTGTTTTTGGTTAACTGTTTGCTGGATCCGAAGCGAGCTAAAACGAGCAGGGGGGCGGCTGGCGAGC